>JAJRYY010000023.1 GCA_024275565.1 Planctomycetota bacterium | reverse complement strand
GCGTTCATCCGCGTCTTCCCGGGGTCCGCCAGAACATCCGCAGGATCCGTGGTCTGATGGGCGATGTTCCGTCGTTCACTGTCTGACTGGCGTTTTTCCATGCTCGGAGTATCCGGTGAGCATGTGTCGTCTTTTGTGGTCTGTCTGCCGTCCCACACACTCTCTATGTTGCGTCTGCACGTCGTTTCTGTTGTTCCTTTGGAACTCGTTTTATCGGCGGAAAATTGAGGTTCATTGCCGTCAGCGGCGTTGGTCCGATAGCCATTCGCGGTATTATCGGCGGGTGGTAAATGGGGGTCGATTCTGGTAGGCTTGCGGTGCCTGGTGGAGTGGGGGATGGTCGGTTTTCGAAGGTCCAGGCCTGTATGTGTTGATATAGACATGTATGCGTTGATATAGACATGAAAATGGTAGCAATAGGAATGATGCAGATGCCCTTGAAGAACGTGAGACGTTTTGGATGTTCGCTGCTGGTGGCGATCGTGTGTTCGGTGTGCGTGTATTCGTCTGTTGCGCTGGCTGATGCGGGTGTTGCGGGCGTTCAGGTTCGCCAGGTCGCTCGCGATGGTCAGGTATCGTTCGTGACGACGGGTGCATCTGCGGTGTCGGTTTCGCCGAAAGCGTTTTTGCGAGCATCCGGTGGGGTATTTGGGATTCGCGATGTTGATGGTGAGCTTGCATTCGAGCGTGAGTCGACCGATGGGCTGGGGTACGTGCATACGACGTTTCAGCAGGTGTTCAAGGGTGTTCCGGTTTTTTCAGGGGAGATCAAGGTTCACCGGGATGCAGCCGGGGTGGTGAAATCTGCCAATGGTGATTTTCGGTTTGTACCGCGCTGGCTGAAGGTGTCGCCGAGCGTGAGTGTGGTTCGTGCTTCATCGGTTGCGACCGCGGCGTTTGAGGGCGGGGCGTTTGGTGGGGCTGCGAGCGTGGTGGATGTGGCGGAGTTGATGGTGGTCGATCCGGGCTGGTATGGGGATAGGCCTCTGGGGGCTCGGCTGGCGTGGTATGTGGTGGTTTCTGGGGATGAGGGGTTGTCGCGAGAAGCGTTTTTCGTGGATGCGCAGTCTGGAGCGATATTGGATTCGTGGAGTTTGATTCATCGGGCGAAGGTGCGGCAGATCCTTGATGGTTCGCTGGAGAGCAACTGTTGTTTGGTTCATGGTGGGATTGGCTGTGATGACGCTGTCTGTAGTGTGACGGTATGCGACATTGATGAAGTTTGTTGCGAAGAAGACTCATGGGATAGCGCTTGTACAGGGCTCGCAGAGGAACTGTGTGGGGATCTCTGTAGCGGTGGTGGCGAGGTTGTTCTGGACGAAGGTGATCCGCCGAGTGGCGATGCGGAGATTGATGCTGGGTACGATTACCTTGGCGACGCGTATGATTATTTCTTCAATGCGTTCGGGCGTGATGGGATAGATGGTATGGGGGGGACGTTGGTCGCGACGGTGAATTCGCAGGCGATCAATTGTCCGGGGTCGATGTGGACTGGTCAGCGGATTCACTTATGTACGGGATCGTCGCAGGCGGACGATATTGTTGCCCATGAATATATGCACGGGGTCACGCAGCACACTGCCGGTCTTGTGTTGCAGAATCAGCCGGGTCAGTTGAATGAATCGTTTTCGGATATTTTTGGTGAGTTGGTGGATTTGTTCAATGGTGGTGCTGAAGCGACTGGTGGTGCGGATGGTACGCCGTATGAGTCGCATGGTACTGGCATGGGGACGGATGCTCCGAATTCGGCTCGGACGGATTGCAGTGGTACGGACAATAGTGTGCGGTGGTTGATTGGTGAGGATACAACTGCTGGTACGTTGCGTGATATGTACAGTCCGACGTGTTTTGGCGATCCTGATCGTGCGAACAGTGGACTGATGACGTGCGATCCGAGTGACAGTGGTGGGATACACAGTGGGGCTGGTGTGTTGAACCATGCGTTTGTGCTGGCTACGGATGGCGGGATGTTCAACGGGTCTACGGTGACGGGTATCGGGGCCGTGAAGACGGGGGCAGTCTGGTATCGGGCGTTGACACAATATCTTACGGTTGGATCGGATTTTGAGGATGCGTATGCGGCGTTGATGCAGTCTGCGGACGATCTGGTCGGAACCCCGTTGCAAGACCCACGCTCAGGTGGGGTTGGTCCGGTGTTCACTGCTGGTGATCGTGATGAGGTGCTGGCTGCTTTGAATGCGGTTGAATTGAATACGCCTGGAACGTGTGGAGATTGGCCAGCGGTGTTGCAGTCAGGTGCTGTTGAGTTGTGTCCTGGACGGGTGACACTGCTTTCGGATGATTTTGAAGGTGGCGTTGGTGACTGGACGGTGGAAAACACGACACCTCCGACAGCGTATGACTGGGTTCAGGCTGGGGGGTTGCCGTTCGGTCGGAGTGGTATGGCGTGGGTTGTTGAGGACCGTAATATTGGCGATTGTTCTGCCAATTCGAGCGAGGAATCGCGTCATTCTCTGATCAGCCCGCCGATCGTGATACCAGCGGAATCTAACACGACGCTGATGCTGGCGTTTACGCATTATATGGAAGTTCAGCCAATGCTGGACGGCGGGAATATCAAGATCAGTCTGGATGGTGGGACCTTCCAGGTGATTCCGCGCAGTGCATTTCTATACAACGCATACAATGGTCGTATCGATCAGGCAGTGGGAAATAATACAAATCCATTGGCAGCCGCTCGGGAAGATGCGTGGACTGGGTTCGGTGGTCAGTGGGGGACGTCCGTGGTGAATCTGAGTTCTATCGTGCCCGATGGCGGTGTATCGATCCGGATACGTTTTGACTTTGGGAAAGATAAGTGCATCGGTTTGAATGGCTGGTTTGTGGACGACTTCGAGGTGTTCACATGTCCGGACTGTGATGATAATGGTGTTTCCGATCAAACAGATTTCCGATTCACTTCAGCGTTGAACCCTGTCGGAAACATCGGGGGTGGTTCGTCTCAGCAGATTGTCTTGACGAGTCCGCCACAGTCAGCGGGTGATGTTGAGTTGACATTCAGTTCTACGGGTGCGTTCGAAGGGGCAGACGGATACGCGGATGTTACCTTGAATGGTACGGGTGTAGGCCGAATTTATGAACCCGCGGGTGCTGCATGTCTTGGGACGCCGCGTGTTGCGACATTGACGGTGTCGCAGGCAGACTGGAACACTGCGCTGGGTGGCGGAGACGCTGCGGTCAATATTGTTCCGAGTGATACGGTCGATGCAACACCTGGTTGTTTCGGTGTTTCGCCATCGTACATTACATTGTCTGTCTCATACGATCAGCCAATCTCGGACTGCAATGGCAATGGGATCCCTGATACTTGTGAGAACGATTGCAATGGTAACCTCACGGCGGATGAATGCGACCTGGCTGACTGTGCTGGTGATCCTGCATGTGATGATTGCAATGGCAATGGGATTCCGGACGCGTGCGACATCGCAGATGGTTCGAGCCTGGACTGTGATGGCAATGGTGTTCCGGATGACTCCGGGTGTGTCAACGGTCCTGCTGTGGCTCCTTTTATTACTGAGAATCCTCAATTTGCAAATCTCTGTCTCACGGAATCGGTGACGTTTAATGTCGCAGCCACCAGCAACAATACCCTCTCCTATCAATGGCAGTTCAACGGTTCCGACATTGCAGGTGCAACGTCAGACAGCTACACGATTGACTCGATCACTGCTGACGATTTCGGAAATTACGCTGCTCTGGTTATGGATGTTTGCGGTACGACGAGCAGCCTGACAGCAGTATTGAGTGAACAAGCGGACCAGGCGTGGTATCGCGATGTGGACCTTGATGGGTTTGGTGATCCTGGGGATTCGACGCAGTCTTGTCTGCAGCCGCCGGGCTTTGTCGACGACAACAGCGATTGCGATGATACGAACAACGCAGTCAATCCCGGTGCATCCGAAGCCGGGAGCTGCTGCGATCAACTGGACAACGACTGTGATGGTAATCTGGACTGTGTTGATAGTGAATGCAGCAGTGGATTTGTCTGTGCGTCGGATGGCGACAATGATGGTGTTCGGGATTGCGAAGACAACTGTCCGAGCGATGCAAATGCAGCACACACTGAGGCGACAGATTGCAACGCGGACGGTGATACCGACGATCCCGGTGAAGCCATTGGCGAGCAGTGCGATGCGGATGGCGACGGAATTGGGAATCTCTGCGACCCTGACGACGACAATGACGGCATTCCGGATGACGGCGACGACAGTGGAACCATTGGTGACAATGCGTGTTCGTCAGGAATCACCACGAGTTGCGATGACAACTGCCAGTTCGTTTCAAACAGTTCGCAGTTGGACGTAGATGGTGATTTGATCGGTGATGACTGCGATCCACTGGTGGATTCGGATGCCGATACGGTTCCAGACAGCACCGACAATTGCCCACAAACTCCGAATGCGGATCAGGACGCGAGTGCCTGTGCGACGGATGATGGTCAGACAGACGCTGATGGTGATACTGTCCCGGATGCAACCGACAACTGTGTCAATGACACCAATGCGGATCAGGATGATACGGATGGTGATGGTATCGGCGATGCCTGCGATAACGATGACCCGATAGCAGGTGCCGATGCCGATGGTGACACGATTCCGGATCTACAGGACAACTGCCCCTCAGTTGCGAATTCGGACCAGGCGGACGTAGATTCGGATGGTCTTGGCGATGCGTGTGAAACGCCAACGCCTGTCAGTGCGATTTCGAGTGGTATTATCAACGCCAATGGATTTCTGGTGCTCTCCATCATCACGGGCGATGGTGCGTCGCAGGCGGTGATCCGGATTACGCGTGGAACGAGCGGGACCAGCGTCCTGGTAACCATCACAGAGAATGATGAAGCACCGGGGACAGTCGAGAGGATTTTTGACGGGTTCAACGGAAATCTCGCGCTGGGAACGACACTGTTTATAGATTCCAGCGCAGGTGCCGGCAGCGTTCTGGTCACGATCGAGGTGACAGTCGCGCGAGCAGCCGTTGAGGCGATGGGTGTCGATATCAGTGAAGTCGATCTTCATGTACAGGCTGAATCCGGTACCGATGTCGTCTGGACACTGGCGGGAAGCAACTACATCGCGGAGTTTGCTCCGACGGGTATTCTCGGAGACTATGGATACTTCGTGGACGATGCCGAAGAAACGGTGACATACTGGGCAGTGCGTAATTCATTGAGTGTTTTCGGAGTCGGACAATCTTCTGGCGGACCGTCGGTAGTTCGGGAATGTGGAAGCAACGCTCAGTGCGATGACGGATTGTTCTGCAACGGGCTTGAGGTCTGCTCCGACCGAGGCCTCTGCACGCCTGGGGCGTCGCCATGCGAGGATGGCTCTTTTTGCGACGACATCCTTGATGAATGTGTTGACTGCCTGGACGATGCGTCATGCGACGATGGATTGTTCTGCAATGGACAGGAGACATGCAATCCAGCCAATGGGCGTTGTGTGAATGGTCTGGTCCCATGCGACGGTGGTACGGTTTGCGACGAAGAGGCGGACGCCTGTTCGGGGGAGATTGATGAGACCGGACCTCCCGTTGGGCAACCGACGCCGACGACGCCAGGATGCGGTGCGGGCGGTGGACCCTGCGGTACGATGGGGATGATAAGTCTCTCGCTGATGGGTCTGGGGCTGACTACGCTGCGACGCCGGAGATATTAAACGTACCAGGCGATCCTGCGTGACGCACGACCGACTGTTGTCATGACAGCGTGCTGTAATGGCCGCTTTCCACGATGGCCGTTTTCCGTGATGCCCGCTTTCCGTGATGGCAGCGAGCTGCTTCGATAATAATGAGTCGTCCCTGAAAAAGCCCCGATGACCGGCCCGGCATCGCAGGCGCGGGCGATTCGGGACGCTGCGGCAAGAAATGACCGAGCGATGGATGGTCATGCAGCGCACTGCGGTGGGCAATGGACGTCACAAGGGCACGCTTC
>JAJRYY010000022.1 GCA_024275565.1 Planctomycetota bacterium | reverse complement strand
CGGATCGGTCCCGGAAGACCAGATCATCGGGAAAGCGTTTTTCGTGTATTGGCCCAGTGGTTTGCGTCCGACGTGGTTGCCCATTGCGAAGGTGAACGAGTTCGGCGTCATCCCGAATGTAGGCAGGATGCGCTGGATTCGGTAGGGGTGTGACGTCGGGTGTCATGACCTGGTGCCACTGGCGGCTTGTCCGCCAGTGTATTGCGTGGACATTGCGTCATGCAGGGTCCGCTGTGCTGACTCTTCTCCGCAGATACGCGCCTATAATGAATCATGGACGAACCCAATGACCACATAGATCGTTTCAGTGTCTGGCATGGCGTGCTGATGCTGGTCTCCTGGGGAGTCCCTCCATTGATGACCTTATTGTTGTGCTTTGGTTTGCCCAGTCTGTCCACATCAAATCCTGTTACACATGCCCTGATCCGGGGTTTCCCGGTATTCCTCGTCGCCGGATTCCTCTTTGTGGTGTGGCGATTGTTTTGCTACCGCATGTCGCCTCGTTGTCTTGAGTATCGATTCTTCCGCTGGCTGTATTTACTTTTCCCGTTTTGGGCACCCGTTGCTTACTATATCCTGTCCGATGCCATTCTCGATTTTGGTCGCAACATCATACGTTAACGACATCCCAGACATATGTACCAATCTCCAGAGTCCGTCCGCACTCGGGACACGTTTCTGTTGTCAGGCCGGTGAGGCTGTATGTGCAGAATGGACACTTGAGACCCACATCCGGAATCGCACCCTGGCGGCGAGAGCCACCTTCCGTCCACCATTTCCTGACGATGTCTCTTTGAATTTCCGTTGGCTTCCATTGCGCGGAAAGAAGCACGCCACAATGGACGCACTGCTTGCGAAGGTAGACATGGACCAACGCAACAAATGCGAACCCACGGTGAAAACGCTGGCCACAGTTGGGGCACTTCGAGAGCAGGAAATAGTATGAAAAGCCAGACCAACAAATGAATCCTGAAATTCCTACTGGCAGAATGGGTACATTTATTTGCTTGTTGCCCATGAGGGCGAGACAAATTGCGATGAAAATTGGACAGCCTAAATATGAGAAAAGGAGTATGAGCGGTGCCTGTCGGCGTCCTCTGAGTTTCTCCAAACCTGCATACATTTCAGCTCACCTCATGCCAATGCGATACCAACACCGATCCATCATAGCACATCGCCGCCGATGCCTGAAACCATGTATGCCAGTCCCCCAACCTTGCCGATTCTGCGAAACGGGCGACAATACCCCTCGGGGGATCAAGATCGCCCCGCGACCTGTTATCCACGACGAATCGACCGACACGGAGATACTGACATGATACGCATTTTGGTTGCAGACAAGCTCGCACCCGCTGGCCTTGAGAAACTCCAGAATACCGAGGGCGTCGAGATAGACGTCAAAATCGGCCTCGACCCCGATCAGCTCGCCCGCGAAATCCCCAATTTTGACGGGATGATCATCCGCTCGGGTGTCACCATCACTGCTGAATCGCTCGCAAACCCCGGCAAACTCCGAGGCATCGCAAGGGCAGGGGTCGGTGTCGATAATGTGGATCTCGCTGCCGCCACCGCGGCTGGCGTACTCGTCATGAACACGCCGGACGCGAATACTGTTTCGACGGCTGAACATACGATGGCGCTCCTCCTTTCCACCATGCGACGCATCCCGGACGCACATGCGCATGTCCGCTCGGGAGCATGGAAACGCGGTGATTATGTCGGGAAACAGCTGTCCGGAAAAACGCTTGCGATCGTCGGACTCGGACGCGTCGGACAAGCAGTCGCCCGTCGAGCCATTGGCTGCGACATGCGGGTTATTGGTTATGACCCGCTGATCGGAGCCCCCACGGTCCTCGATGGAGCTGTCACCCTCTACGAAGATTTCGACGCATTCCTGGCTGACGCCGACTGCGTCACCCTACACGCAAAACTCACCGACAAAACACGACACATGCTCAGTACGAAGCAGTTCGCCGCGCTGAAATCGTCAGCCGTCGTCATCAATTGCGCTCGCGGCGACCTCATCGATGAATCCGCCCTGGCTGATGCCCTGAACAACGGCGAGATCGCAGCAGCCGCTGTGGACGTCTATTCGGCTGAACCTCCGAAGGACAATCCGCTGCTGGCCGCGAGGAACATCGTCTGCACCCCGCATCTGGGCGCATCCACGGAAGAAGCACAACTGGCTGTCGCGATGGAAGCGGTCAACACCCTGCTCGACTACCTCTGCAATGGCGAAATACGGTCAGCCGTCAACGTCGTCGGACTCCCTTCGCACCTGACCGACCGTGACCGCGCCTACCTCGATCTCACGATGCGGATGAGCGATATATTGGCTGCCTGGTGCGCCGAGGGTATCTCCGGCGTTTGCCTGACCACCTGTGGTGACAATCTCCAAACCCTCTGCCCAACGCTCGCCCGGCAGTCGATGATCGGACTTCTCGCCCCACACACCGATGTCCGACTCAACCTTGTGAACGCTGCATCTGTCGCCAAGGAACGCGGGATCCACATCGACTATGCAGCCCGTCCGCAGCAGGACGATTATTTCGAGAACATCCAGCTCACCATCAAAACCCGCGACGGCGAACACCACGTCGAAGGCGCAGTCTTTGCCGACGGACGACCGCGCATCCTTGCCATCGATGATTACCGCATGGAACTCGTCCCCGAAAAGCAACTCGTTCTCATCTTCAACGACGACCGGCCTGGCGTGATCGGACTCGTCGGAAACCTCTTCGGTGATCGCGGCATCAACATCGCCGATATGACCCTCTCCCGCCGCGACAACAAAGCCCTCATGCTCCTCAAGCTCGACCAGCAACCCGACGACGCGATCCTGACGCAACTCAGGAATGAAGACAATATCCTCTCCGTCCAGACCGTTCTCCTGCCGTCACTCGTAAACTCCGGCAGTGCCACATGATGTCACTATCGCTCGGGGTCGATATTGGCGGTACGGACACGAAAATCGGTGTCATCGATGACCAGGGTGCGATTCTTGCCCAGACGCGATTTGCGACCCGTCCGGATCGTGGGGCGGAGTCATTGGCGGACGAAATTGTCGTAAATGCTCATAATTTGTCTGAAATCGACGGTATTGCAGCCATCGGCATCGGCGCACCGGGTCCGCTCAGCTCGAAGGATGGGGTGATTTTCAAATCTCCCAATCTCGCTGGGTGGGTAAATGTGCCCATCCGTGACATGGTTGCGCGTCGTCTGGACCGCCCCGCGATTCTCGAGAATGACGCCAATGCAGCTGCCTATGGCGAATACGTTGCCGGCCAGCGTGCCGGGGGCGATGTGGATGGGGTGCAGCGTGGGGATATGGTGCTGCTTACGCTTGGGACGGGGATCGGGTCCGGGGCGATTGTGGGCGGAGAGATCCTTCGTGGCTGCCATGAAAATGCGTCGGAATGGGGACACATGATCGTGGTACCGGGTGGGCGGACTTGTGGTTGCGGTCAGCGGGGGTGTCTTGAGGCGTATGCATCTGCGGCTGCGATCGCGTCGCGTTTTGAGAAGATGTCTGCGAAGGATGTGTTTGCGGCTGCCCGGTCGGGTGATGGTGTTGCGGGTGAGGTTGTTGAGGAGGCGTGTCGGTGTCTGGCCATTGCTTGCGTGAATATTCAGCACGCGTTGAATCCAGATCGTATTCTATTCGGTGGCGGGATGAGTGCTGCGGGGGATTTTCTGCTTGCGTGCGTTCGGCGACATTTTGATGCTCTGCGGTGGAATGTTCATGATGATTTCCCCGCGCTAGAGCTTGCGCGACTTGGGAATGATGCAGGGATGATTGGTGTGGGATTATTGGCCCTGCAATCGGGGGATGATCTGGTTTGGGGTTCCTGACAGCGTTGGCTGCGGGGTGTATACTGTGCGTCAGCTTGGAATGGCAGGTGGTTATTCTGTGGGTGTGTTGTAATTGCGTTTCTTTTGCGAATGGAGTGACATGATATGGTTGAATCAGATCATCCGTCGGCAGGAGCGTCACCTGATCCGCAGGAGTTGGCTCGGGCGATGAAAGCCTTTAAGAAGCGCCTGAAGCTGGCTCGTCTCGACGATGAGTCGTCGCTGGGCGTCGGCCCCATGTCGGGTGGGAAATCGTCTGGGATTGTGGCGATTCAGGCTCCGAATCAGTACCCCAAAGCCATCTGGGAGGCGTTGGTCGCCCAGGGAAGGCTCGAAAACGCAGGCCACGGGCTTTATCAAATCGCAAAGCCCAAGTAATCGCCCCGGCCGGCCAGATTCACATCGCAAGAAATCGTTCATAAACCGTGTATTTACAGCATGTTATCGGTCCTTTCCGATCGCATCACATTCCTAGATGCAGCTGTGGTCCAAAGTCTTATAGGAACTTTGGGTTGTGTTTTAGGGCCAATTTTGTCAAAGTGAGGTCTTGGGTGAGTCTGGAGGGGACTCAATTGCGGATTCTCACCCCTCAGGGTGATCCCCGCTTTCTGGGGGAGAGATGCCCTTGTGGTCGGGAATAATCCGCAATTTCCCGCAGGTTTTTGAGCAGTTCTCGTTGGATACTGATATCAGTCGATTCCCATCGTCGGGTTTCTCGGGGTTGTGTTTTGCACGGAGGTTCTAGAGATGTTTTTACACCGTTTCCGGCCTGTCATGTTGGTTAAGAATAAAATAGATCTGTGTTTGATCGCTGCGGCTGCTGGTCTGATAGCAACCTTGAGCGGTCAACAAGCTGCTCTGGCTGGCTGTCCGGATGCAGGATGGGTGACGTTCTGTAATGAGACGACAGTGCGTGTCGATACGAGTCAGGATCCAAACAGTGGTCCGGGTGTGTTTGAGACGAATCCGGATGAAAAGGACTACGCCTGGGGCGATCTGGATCAGGACGGCGATATTGACCTGGTTATCGTGAACAAGCAGCTTGGAACCACTCCAGGGCGGCGTCGGAATGTGCTGCTGATGAACGAGGGCGGCGTTCTGGTGGATCGGACGACGCTGTATGCAACTGCTTCGTCTGTGACGTTGCAGGGTGCCGGTGGGAGTCAGGGTTTTCTCGATCTGACGAACGATCGCGATGTTGTGGTTGTGGATGTGAATGGTGATGGTTGGCTTGATGTTGTGACTGCGACCACGTTGAGCGGTGGTGCAGGGGGGACGGTTGGCGACAAGGCGATTTCTCACCCGCGTGTGTACATCAATCTGCAAGACAGTCCTCCGGGGAGTGGAAACTGGGCCGGTCTGAATTTCGATGACGTAAGTCGTATTCCCACGATGCCCGCAGAACCACGCTTCTGTGCCGTGTCGGCTGGCGATATTGACAACGACGGCGACGAGGATCTTTACCTCGGCGACTACCAGCAGGGTGGTGCTCGTCCGGTGGATGTAAACGACCGGCTTTGGATCAATGACGGAACCGGGTTCTTTACGGACGAATCTGCTGCGCGGATGACGGTTGAGATGCTTGAGTCATCGTTTGCAATGGCGACAGCCATCGCGGATATGAACGGAGATGGTCGTCTGGATATCGTCAAGGACGACGCATTGAATGCACCCCAGGGTGTATCGATCAGCTACAACAACAATGCCGGGGCTGCCGGGTTTGACGGGTTTTTCGATCAGTATCAAATCGCCTACGCGAATCAGCCGTACCATATCGTCACTGGCGATCTGAACAACGACAACATGGAAGACCTGGTGATTACGGATGATGGTCTTGATTATTATATCTTGAATCAGGGCAACGACGGGTCTGGTCGTGCGACGTTTTCCCCACGTCAGGAGTTGATCGGTTCGGTGAATCAGTTTGGCGGGAATAACGTCATCGCCGACCTGGACAACGACGGGTTTAATGATGTCCTCGTGTCGGACATGGATGTTGACCTTACGAGTTGTTCCACGACCGCACGAATCTATCGCAATCTTGGCAATGTTCCGAACGTCACCATCCAACAGGAGGGCAACGTTGGGATCACCAGTTCGCATCTCAATGGTGTCCACGATATTGCGGTCTTTGATCTGAATGGTGATGCGCGACTTGACCTGGTGATTGGTAATTGCACCGGGACGCGGGTGTACATCAACAAGGCTCCGGCGGGATGTGGCGGACCTGCGGAATGTTCGGACGGATTGTTCTGCAATGGTGTTGAAGATTGTGTGGGGAATGTTTGTCAGCCTGGCCCGGGTGATCCTTGCGTTGGGCTGGGGCAGTTGTGTGACGAAGCGACCGACGCATGCGTGGATTGCCTCGTGGATGGCGACTGTGATGACGGGTTGTTCTGCACAGGGACGGAAACATGTGTGGCGGGTGCGTGTCAGTCAGGGACACCCCCGTGTCCTGCTGGTCTGGTGTGCAACGATTTCAGCGACACCTGCGACTGCGATGACAATGGCGACTGCGATGACGGCGTCTTCTGCAATGGTGCTGAAACGTGCGTTGGCGGTTCGTGTCAGGCGGGGAGTGATCCATGCCCAGGACAGATATGCGACGAAGGCGGGGGTTCATGCCTCACATGCCTGATCGATGCCGACTGTGATGACGGTGTGTTCTGCAACGGAGCTGAGACCTGTGATACTGGTACGGGAACGTGCCTGCCAGGCGGAGGCGATCCATGTCCGGGACAGATATGCGATGAGGGTGGCGATGCGTGCGTCGATTGTCTGGTCGATGGCGATTGCGACGATGGGTTGTACTGCAACGGTGTCGAGGCGTGTTCTGCAGGAGCGTGTCTGCCAAGCAGTGGTGATCCGTGTGTCGGAGCAGGCCTGACTTGCGACGAAGCACTCGACACCTGCGTTGGTTGTCTGACCAACCCTGATTGCGATGACGGATTGTTCTGCAATGGAGACGAGGCCTGCTCGGGTGGGACATGCGTTTCGGGATCTGCCGGCGTTGTGAATGGCGGATTCGTCGATAACTCGAACTGGACAGACAATCTCTTCGGGGATGGATCGATCACCTATGGCGGAACCCTGACGGTTGTCGGAACGGATGCTGGAACAGGTGGCGTAAACTGGTCCAGCCAGGCGGGTGTTGATGTTTCCGGTGCGAATCTGGAGTTCGACCTGATAAGCTGGACCCCGACCGACGCTGCCGACTGGGACCGTCCTATCTTCCATATCGACGGGACCGATTATGGTTTGAATGCTGATGGTACGATCGGGACCGTGGCGACGCTGGCCAATGGAGCGTTTGGGACCATCGACAACACCAACCCAGTCACCGTACCGATCCATTTCATCATCGACATCGAAGCCCTGACGGGTGCAGGCCCGCATACGGTGGGTTTTGGTGTATTGAGTGTGGATGGTCAATTCGGAGCCGGGACAGCCGTCTTCGACAATGTAACGCCAGCGGGCGGCGGGGCGACAGATCCCTGTCCAGGTCAACTTTGCGATGAGGCTGCTGATCTATGTGTGGACTGCCTTGTCGATGGCGACTGTGACAACGGTGTATTCTGCGACGGGACCGAAATATGCGTCGCAGGATCATGTAAGGCAGGTTCTCCCATCGATTGCAACGATGGCGTGGGATGCACAACGGACTCGTGCAACGAAGGAACGAATTCGTGCGACAATGTTCCCAGCGACGCCGCTTGTGACGATGGGCTGTTCTGTAATGGTCCGGAAATTTGCGACGCGATCGATGATTGTCAGTCCGGCGGGAACCCATGTGCCGGAAACGAAATCTGCAATGAGGCGAGCGACCAGTGTGACGCGATACCGCTGGCTGTGCAACCGAAGATGGGTGCACCGCTTGCAGGCCTGACGCAGAACGAGCTGGACCGGTTCTTCGCGGGCAAGGTGGAATTCGATCGTGTATTCTCAGCCGCGGATGGGTTGGGACCGGTCTTCAATCAAAACAGTTGCTCGAGCTGCCACAACAACCCGATCGGTGGTTCCGGCGGTATTACCGTGACACGGTTTGGTATTCTCGATGCCGGAACCGGAGACTTCGACGATCTTGCTCAGTTCGGCGGATCACTGCTCCAGTCTCAGGCGATCAGCATCGATTGCGCCGAGGAAGTACCAGTGATCCCCGGCGTGGATACCGCCATTCGCTCCACGCCGTCCATCCTTGGGTTCGGCCTCCTGGAAGCCATTCCGGATGCTGACATCCAAGCCAACGCATCAACCGGACCAGGTGTGACAGGTCGGGTACACATGGTGCCAGCCTTCGAAGACCCCATGGGCAGTCCGCTGCGGGTCGGACGTTTCGGCTGGAAAGCTCAGGTTGCGACGGTACTGACATTCTCCGCCGACGCGGGCTTGAACGAAATGGGCATCACGAACCGATTCCTCGTGGCAGAAAACGATCCAAACGGGATCAATCCGCCGTCGCTCGGTGCTCCGGACAATTGCGACACCGTGGCCGACCCGGAGGACAACGCACCAGTGGGTTCGGCGTTCATAGATCTGATCACGGATTTCCAGCGCTTTACCGCCGCTCCACCGCAAACACCGCGTTCTGGTATGAGCGGTGAGGCGATCTTCACGAACATTGGATGCGCGGTATGCCACATACCGTCCTATGTGACAGGTGCTGCCCCGGAATCCGCCATTGCAAACAAGATCGTCAAGCCCTACTCAGACTTCCTGCTGCACGATATGGGCTTGTTGTTCGACGGTATTGTTCAGGGCGATGCGGAGGCAGGCGAGATTCGAACGCCGGCGCTTTGGGGTCTTCGTGTACGCGATCCGATGCTGCACGATGCCTCCGAGACGGGTGGAACATTCAACCAGAGGGTGGTGGCAGCAATTCGCACCCACGGACAGACTGGCAGTGAAGCAAAACCATCCGTAGACCTCTTCCAGGCATTGTCGCCAGCGGATCAGGCGGCGGTCGTCGCGTTCCTCGATTCGCTAGGCCGCGCCGAATTCGATGCCAACGGAGACAACGAAATCCTCCTGGACGACTTCATTGCCTTCTCGGCATGCTTCACAGGTCCGGGTTCGTTCTACACAGCCGACGATCCATGTGCGATTTCTGACATCGACCAGGACGGCGATGTGGACCTGGAGGACTTCAACTTCTTCCTCGTCTGTTACACAGGACCACTGCAGGATTGCAACGCAAACACACAAAGCGACCTGCTGGATATTCTGCTGGGAACAAGCCTGGACACGAATCAGGATGGTATTCCCGATGAATGCACGCAAAGCTGTATCGACGCGGACGATTGTGGCGATCTGGATGTGTGTACCTTCGATGCCTGTACGGGGAATACATGCTCGCAGACGAGCGGACTGTACGGCGACATCGCAACGCTGTTTGGTTGCGGCCAGGACGGAGCTGTGAACCTGTTCGATGTCACTGCAATCCTGGACGCTTTTGGCAACACAGGAGCATGTCTCGTAAGTCAGGCCGACATCGCATCATCGCTAGGCATTTGTGCACCAGACGGTGTTCTGAACATCTGGGACATCGTCAATGCACTGGATGCTTTCTCTGGAATCGACGCCTGTTGCTCAGGACCCGCACCAACGCCTCCGTCGGGCGCGGTATCGGAAGATCGGCAGGACATCCGGATTCTCATGTCAGCCAATCGAAGAATCGTGAAACCGGGTACAACCGTCGTCGTGGATGTATACGCTGCGAATGTCAAAGACCTCCGCGGGTATGAACTCTCGTTGGACGTTGAAGACGGTCCAGACCGTGAGGTCGTGGTCTTGAATGCCACATTGGACAACAACCGCATCGGATTTGCACTGGCGGCGGTTGATCATGTGGTCGCTGAGGATCCTGGGCAGCACCGTGTGGTGGCTGCTGCGACCGATGGAACCGTATCAAGCAATACAGAGGTCTATCTGGGCAGCTTCACGCTTAGTGTCGTGAACCCCCGGTCATCACGACTAAGTATCAGCTTGGCCAAATCATCGATACTGCTGCTGGGTGATGGAAGCATCGCCACAACTCAAGTCCAGGAGCTTGTACTCGATGTCTCATCAAAAAAACCACTTTCAACCAGTTTCCAGAGCATCAATAAGGAACAAGGGTTGAGAATGGAGGGCCAATAACAAGAATCGTACCGATTGTAACGATCAGCAGGATGGGATCGTTCATCTGATTTTCTGAATCAAGGCCGACCGTGCTTGCACGGTCGGCTTTATTTTTTGGAGTCCCAGTTTATTTGCCTCCTCAAGGACACCAGAGACCATCAATATGCATTGTCGGGGCGTTCCGGCAATAATAGTTCGAGTGCATTTATCGGAACATTAATATCCATATTGGCGTCTTTGATGGGGAATCGGGCTTGAATTTTACCTCGTGTTTGAGGATACTTGGGGGCTTGTGCGGTTCTTCTGCGCACCTGTTGATCTTACCGTACCGTTTCGGTGAGGTGGTGGTGGGGCAGGATAGGGGAAATACTAACTGGTCGAATTTCACCGAGGGTCCGCTCCGCTTTAGCTTCAGAGGAACAAGGGAGAAGGCTTTTGGAAAACATGAGGAAAGGATTGAGGCAATGAGAATGCGGTGTATGGGTTGTTGCATGATCGCGTGTTTGGCCGTCTCCACGGCTGCAATGAGCGGAGAGGTATCAATGGAGCCGGTCGGAGGCGTTGGAAACGAGATTACGGTGGATCCGGGTACCACCGTCGTAATCGAAATTCTTATTGAAGGCATCGCGCCGGAACCTATCCGCGCAGTGCAGATGATCGTCCCAAGGAGCCCAGAGGGCACGGGTACCGGGTCGGTAAGCTATATCGGCGGAACCGCGCTGGTTGACTCGGATCGAGAGGACTTCATTTTCGCAGACGTCAGCAGCGTTGATGCTATCAACGAAGTGAACCCGGACCGTGTCATCTTCCTGGCGGCTGCAAGTACCATTGATGACGCTGTCCTGGTGACAGATCAGGTGTATTTCGCCAACTTCTCAGTGGAAGTCTCAGAGGATGCATCCGGAGTCTTCACATTTGATTTTATCGACATTGGTACAGGCAGCGTCCTGACCACACCGACCCTGCCACCAGGCCCGATTCCTTTCGATGCATTGTCGGCTGTCATTCACACAGGACCACCACCACCACCACCGTTTATCGTGCATGAGGATGCTGAAGACGCAGCCACAGCTCCATGCTCAGGCTACGTCGATCCGCGCCGCGAAAGTACCAACGGTACAGACGTGAACCAGGGCTTGATGTCCGCGGACATTCTGTTCAGCGAAGCTGTCTTTGGTGACGACTCAGGAAACCCGGTAACCACCGCAAACTTCACATTGACCGACTGTGACGGTGCAGCCGGTCCGGCGGTAACTGAAGTTGCAATGATCGGCGGCGATCCCGCATACATCCGCGTTTCGTGGGATGGCGTTCTTGCCCTGCAGAAGTGGACAACACTCCAGGCAACTGTCTGGAATGACGCTGGTATCCCGATCCTGAACCAAGGCGACCTCGGAGAGGACGTCAATGAACCGGATCGTCTCGACTTCGCAAATCTGCCCGCGGATATCGATCAGAACGAACGTGTTCAGCCACTGGATCTGCTCCGCATGCGCCAGCGACTTCTCGGTTCATGCTCGCCTGCCTGCCCCGACTGCGGCGGACGCGATGAGTTCTACTTCGACATCGATCGCAATGGAAACGTTCAGGCCCTTGACCTGCTGCGTTGGCGTCAGCTCTGGTTCGGATCGTCGATTGCCACACAGGTCTGGCAGGGCGCTCAGACAACGTGCGACCGTCCATAGCACAGATGTTCTGCCCTTGCAGTGATGTCTCGCAGGGCGAAACGTCTGATCGAAACGTGGTCAGGAAAAACAAGCTGCAACACGGTGTAACAGATTTGCACTGTGTCAACGTTTGAAGGTCGTTGCAGCTTGATTTCAAAACATGCCAACTCGCCGACGGGTCATGCTCGTCGGCGAGTTTTTTTATACCAGCTCACAATCATCACCAACATCCACACGCCATCTGCGGAAGCGAAACCCCTACACTCGAACCGATCCCGGTACGTCAAACCAAACCCGAAACGTCGAATCGAACCACGAACACATATGCTTCAATCATATGCTTCAATCAATTAAGGGCAGGAGAGTGGCCAGGGGTAGGGAAGACCATCGAAAGCATCCAGAACTGCAGAAATGTCGAAAATGTTGACCATCCCATCAGGATCGGCAGGAGCCAGATCAGCAGTCGTCACGGAACACCCGCCAGATTCGCTTTGAAACGCGGAAAAGACGCAGGTCACATCAAACACATCAACATCCCCATCATCGTCCGTATCACCATAAATTGGCGTCGTAATCGAAACGGCTGGCGTCACGGTCGCAGCGCAAAAAGTACTCAGCGTATAAGTCGTATCCGGCGCAATATCTGTCCCAGACACAGCAACACCATTCCAGTCAGTGTCCAACTGGTAGACAGCAATATCGCTGAGCTTACCATCGATATCAACGAACCGATCCAGACAAGTCTGATCCGGCGATGTGACACGGATGGCAACGGGCAAATCCTGTGCGGTGAAACTCAGGGTGATGTGTCTGGGACCATCGACGCCAATCTGCAAGGGAGTCGGCATGTTGGGTAAAGACTGAAAGGACATCGGAAGTCCGCTCGATACAAACAGCTTTGCAAAATCCGTACTATTCGTAACCGTCAGGGGAATCGTATCCAGCAGGACAGCCTCACATCCAATCGACCGCAACGTCACGGTCGCAACCAGAAATGGAACACTGTCTGAAACGATCGGTCCACCGCCAGATCCACCACCAAAGACAGCACCAGGCCCCGGTAGCGACGTGTCACTAAACCAGGATCCAGCATCCAAACCCGATTCCCACCGGAAATCAACCAGTTCCAGATGGTTTGGTTCAAAATTGAATATCACACCGCCAAGATCAAAGGCCAGACCGGGATCCGCTTGAAGGCTTATGGAAACCTCGGTCTCCACGGCAGGCGTAAGCACGACAGGCGAATGGTCAACGGAAACCTGAGCGGCAACTCGGGTTACCGGAAAAGAAAATACAAGAAAAACACCCAGTCGCAGAATGGTCATCGTTGTAGATTGAATGATAAATACCTCCCTAAAAACAAGTTTAGGGGGTATTGTAGCATCGCCACATAAAAAAGTGTCGTCGCAATCCCAACAAGATCGATCTTTTTTACGTCCGAGCCCGATTTCCAGCACCCGAAACCATCACCAGAAACGCAAAGTTTCCTTCAACAACATCGTGCCAAACAGCATCATCACCAGCGGCAGAAAACCCAGCGTTCCGCACAACCCGGTGCGGGTCGTACCATCTGCCAACGCCTCCCCGGCATCGCTCACGGTCAGCGAATTCGTGGTCCCGGCACCCACCGCAAAATCAGAAAGACGATCGCGAACTGCCCACGCACATTTCGACAGGCTGCTATACCCATAGTCACCGCGAACACCCGTCGGCTCAGAATCACCCTGATATTGACCAACAGCACCCGCCAGAGTCCAGGGACCGTCGGGGTCAAGGTAGGTATACAGCACAAGCTCATCCTCCGTCAGACCAGCCGCCGTCAACATCTCATCCGTATAGCAAAAACGCACCGTCACATCGAAATCACCAGTCAGACTACTCGTCACACGCATCGTAGTCTCCAGCGCAATCCCATCAGGAATGCCATCGAAATCAGGACGCAGGTTCCCATCCGCCATGGTCACAAACAACGAGCCAGCCGTCGCACCGGTCACATCCGCAGAACCCGAAGCACCGCTCAGTTCAGACGTCGCAGAAGCCTGAACGATCCCAGACGCGTCAGCCGTCGAAACAGCACCCACGGTGGTATCCACCTTGATCGCCTCACCATCCTCATCGATCTGCGACGGAGCATCGTCGTCCGCCACATCTCCAGCGTCAGCCATGTCGTCAGCCCCATCGTCGACCGCATCATCACTCACAACACGCGTGAACCAGTTCGTGTTCGATCCACCATCGGAAACAGCAACCAGACCAAGCTCCGAAAGAGCCGAATCCTTGTTATCACTCGTATAGCTGGAATTCGCGATGCGGGCATTCGTGATCGTCACATTGTCCGACGTCCCACGCGCAAGCGTAAACGTCCCGGAACCCGTGGTCGTATCCAGCGTCACAATCGAACCGGTTCCACCATCGATCGTGAACGTCCCACCATCTGAACCAGACCCGTTAATCGTGATGCTGGAACCCGGAACAAACAGCATACCAGCGTCAGCCGTCATGTTGATAATCGAACCGGTCGAACTGATCGTCAAATCGCCAAACTGAAAATCAAACGGACCCACAAACGTATAATCACCATCAGTACCGTTCAGCGTCGTCGATCCGAGAAACTGGAAATCATTGTCTGCAGCAGCCGTGAAGGTCTCATCTCCCGAAGACGCAAGGTTGATGATGGACCCGTCGTCGGCATCAAAATTGACATTGCTACCAGCCTGCGACACCGTCATGCTCCCATAAAGCGTCAGCGTCGCACCACTCGCAAGCGTCAGGTCGTCACCATCGTCATTGAACGTAATGTCGTTATTTGCAGAACTGCTGCCAACCACGACCGCTCCCTCATTGATGTCAAAATGCACCGAGGTCGCATCTCCGAAAAAAGCAGTAAGACCGTTGGTCACCGTGAGCGTTCCAGTCCCAACCTTCTGAAAGGTCTCACCACTGCCGATCGAAGTATTATCAAGCGTCGAAATCGTGGATGCACCTGTCCCACCATAAACAAACGTACCACCATTACCAAACGTCGGACGCAGGTCGGAAATCGTCGTCGTACCGTCAGCCGTGATGGTTCCAGTAGTCGATTCAATACGCGACATGGTCCCAGCACCGATCAGCGTCAGCGTCTTGGCTGCAATGTCCGTGGTCCCGGAAAGCGTCACGCCACTGGCGACATCAATCGTAACATTGGCAGCAATCGTGAGAGCAGTAGGCGTAACATTCGCATCAACATCCAGTACCCCACCATCCGTATCCATCCCGATGGTCCCGGGCTTCCCGGTGTTGGTCAGCGTCAGACGGTTGTCATTCACATCAATGACAGCAGCAAGCGTCTTACCGGAAGCAACATCAATAGACAGATCACCCGCACCCGCTGTCATGGCGACATTCGAAACCGTCGCAGTAGAATCCACATCAAGCAACCCACCATTGGCATCAACCGACAGCGAACTCACAAGCCCGGATCCGGTCATCTGAAGCTTCGCATTGGAACCAGCAAGCTTGACCGTCGATATCGAACCCGAACTGATCGCCTCCAGCGTCGCACCCGCACTCACCGTCGCGGACGTGGTAAGCGTCTTCGCCGGCGTCACGTCAATCTTGATGTCGCCGGTAATCGTCAACGCAGTGATAGACGTGGATTCGTTCACATCCAGAAGACCGAGATCAGTATCCATCACAACAAGAGGAAGCACCCCGCCAGCTTCGTTAAACTTCAACTGATTGTTATTAACGTCAAAACCGGTGGGAGATATAATCGTCCGGCTGCCATGCTGAAGCGTCAGATCGCCAACGCCGGGCATCATCACGCACGAAGCAATCGTGCAGTCATTATCAATATCAAGCACACCACCATCAACTGCCACATTAAGCGTACTCACCGTACCACTGGCTGAAGTCACATTCAACTCAGCATTACTACCGTTCAGCGTCACCGTAGAAATGAGACCAGCCTCATTCATCGTCAATATCTTGCTGGCAGCCACCGTCGCAGTCGTGGTAAGCGTCTTCGTGGAAGCAACCGAAAGCGTCGTATTCTCATTCACCGCAATATTCGTGATCGTGGACGTCTCATTCACATCGATCGTGTTACCAGCAAATGAACTCGTCAAAGTCGTAATCGTACCACCCGCCGTCACAAGTACAGTACTCGCAGCAGTCGTCGCCGTAATCGCACCCACCGTCCCCGTATTGTTCACCGTCAGGATCTTGGCAGCATTCAGCGTCACAGTCCCACCGAGTGACTTACCACTCGCAACGTCGATGGTCGCATTTTGCGAGACCGTCAGCGCAGTGATCGTGACGTTCTCGTTCACATCCAGACCCTTGTTCGCATTCAAATCAGCACCCGTGACATCAACCTTGCTGATCACCATCGCATTGGACGAATCGCCCGTGATCGTGATGAGGGCATTGGAATTATCAAGCACAAAGCCATTGGTCGCAGCAATGGTCTCGGCGACCGTCCCACTCGTTCCGGTAATAGTGAGCGTGTTCGCTCCGATCGGAACAGCGTCGGAAAGGGTGAACGTGACACCATCACCAAGCGTGATCCCCGAGGTGGCTCCAATATTCAGATCATCCAGCGTGATCGAGGAGTTGACCCTCAACAGAGATGAAGCATTATCAAGCGCAATCCCACTGGTCGCGATAATGGACGAAGTCGAAGACCCACCAATCAGCGTTAGGGTATTCGCCCCTACATTGGTCACAGCTCCATTGATCGTCAGCGTCTTGGCGCTCGATACATCGATCGTGAAGTCGCCCGTAGGCGTGACCGAGATCACGTCAGCATTATCGTCCACATCAATCTTCGCCACGCCCCCATCCAGACCGATCTGTACATTCCCGACATAAGCGCTCGACGTCGATAAAAGCAGGGTATTATTACCCATCAACCAGGCATTGCCGTTCACATTCTCATCAATCGTAGCACGGACATCCACAATCTCCCCAGTCTCAAGCGTCGTGCTGAACCCAGCACCAGCCGCTCCACCGGTGATCGTGATGCTCCCGGCACCGAACCCCTCCTGAATGATGACATTCCCGTTGGAATTGGCCAGACGAATATTGTTACTGCCACTGAAATTGATGACAGCGGCGTTCCCATCCGCGTTGATACCTGATATCTTGAATGCCAAGGTCGTATCAACTGTCAGTGTAAAATTTCCAGTGAAAACAATGTCTGTGTCGTCTGCCGTGATACCCAGAGCGCTGATATTCACATTTCCGGTGACGTTCACAGTCGCCGCCGCGAAACTGGTATGGGCAGCGGTCAGAAAAACCGTCACGGCTGTGGCTGCTGGGATGAATCGGGACATTCGCATCTCTCCTGTCTGAAACCGCGTCTTCAATGACAAAAACGCACAACCACCATCTACAAGGGCATATAGTCTTAACAAAGGCGTATCGACAAGTCCGGGGTGTACGTTTATCCGAACGTTTTCATCGCGATTTCACATCCGTGGCGAGCGATTTTATCCGGACGCCGGGGCATCTGGGCGTGCATCGCTGGCGGATGTGTCTGCCACAGGATGCTCTGGTCATCCGCAGCGGCCTGCGTGTATCATGCGGCGGACGAGACGATAATCAGCGGACGAGACGATAATCAGCAGCCAACTTATCGGAGGCCAGTGATGGGTGCATGGGAATTGGGTCATTTCGGGAACGATGATGCTTTGGACTGGATCGGCGATCTTGAGGCGTCTGGTCAACCCGCCATCGACGAGGCGCTTGGTTGTGCGACCGACTCGGCGGCTGACTATATCGAAGAACCGGAGTGTTGTGTGACCCTTGCTGCGGCGGAGGTAGTAGCCGCCCTGCTCGGAAAACCCGCAACAGACCTGCCCGACGGTGTTCGAGCGTGGGTGGCCGGTAAAGCATCGCCAGATGAGCAGCTTGTTTCCAGGGCGTTGGCTGCGACTGAGGCAGTGCTTTCCGAATCCGAGTTGAAGGACCTCTGGCAGGAATCCGACCATTTCGAGAAGTGGGCAGAGTCGGTGAAAAATCTGCAAGCACGGCTGACGTGATACACGACACAACCCAGGCAGAGAGTGGAGATTCAGATTCCGCATCACCGGAATCGCCAGCGCGAATGCCCGTGCTACCACCCGTGCGATGCCTGCTTGTCTACATGGTGATGGTGGTTCTGGCGTGGAGCCTGTCTCCGTTCGAGCGCCCTGTGGATGATCTGGAAGCCGGCGGACGACTGGTGCGGATGGTGGAATGGTCCCGGCTGGCGATCGGGCCTGTGCGCGATCTGCTCTGGCATGCGTTGGCCTATGGTCTCGTCGGATTCGGATTCTTCATCGCCCTGCGACGCGGGGGGATCGGTCGTCGCTGTGCGATCGTACTCGGTGTAACGCTACCATGCATGGTGACAGTGGAGTTACTTCAGACCCTGCTCCCGAGGCGACACGCACATGTGGTGGACCTGCTTGCCAATGTCGTCGGGACAGGATTGGGAGTCATCGCAGGCGTGTGGGCGCTGCGTTTTCGCGACCAGGCCATGCATTGGTACATCCATCACGAGCGGCCTGTCGCATGGGGCGTGATGTCGGTTTTCGCAGCACTCATAGGGGTTATCCAGATCGTTCCCGGCGTCTGGTATGTATCGCTGGATGACTGGGACGAATCGTACCCGCTACTGGTTGGCGATGAACTAGGGGGAGGCCGGGCCTGGCTGGGGACAATCGGTCAGATTGCATTGTATGACAGAGCATTGACACTCGAGAATGTGCGGGAACGCTATGTGATCGGTCGTGGTGGTGTCGACCATCATTCTGCGGAACAAGACATACCACCGTCGCCCGGTATGCTTGGCGGATACGATTTCCGGAATGGAGCGGGTGACCGTATTCTGCCATACGGTCCGATATCACTGCCCGCCCTCGTGATGGACGACGCATCCGCGTGTACATGGGTGGCGGGGCAGGGATTGCGACTGGATCGAGCAACAGCGCTGCAATCGGATGGTGCGGCGGCGGATCTGACGCGAGCGATGAAGGCGACGGATGCGATGAGTGTCGAGGTCTGGTGTCGCCCGGCGAATCTGCACCAAAAGGGTCCAGCACGGATCGTGACACAATCGATCAGTCAGGTCGCCCGCAATTTCACGCTCGGACAGGAAGGGTCGCAACTCCATCTCCGCGTGCGCAATGCAATGTCGGGAGAGAACGGTTCAAAGCCCGCGATGCACGGTATCCGCCCACCGCTTACGCCTGCGTGGCAACATATCGTGGGCACCTACAACCGCGGAACATTTCGATTGTACCTCGATGCCAGACCACAGTCGCCATCGCTCGACGTACGATCGTCAGCCACTGTGCTGGGACTGGGAAATACATGGATCGGGCATGTGACTGCCTGGACACTTCTGCTGCTTCCGCTGGTTGCAGCGTGCAGGGTGCTTGCTACGCCCGCGCTCCGCCTGACATAATGTAGCTTCTTGTACGATTGTGTGTCCTGCTGCATGTTTCGGGCCTGTGATTTTGCATTTGCCCCAATGTGTGGTTAGGCTTGCCGGGCTGTACTTTCAGGATGTAGAACATCTGCATAGCGGGTCTCGAATACGTTTGACAGGCTCGAATACGTTTGACAGGAAGGACTGATTATGAATTGTAGCAAGCGAATGGGATGGGTGGCAGCCACACTGCCAGCGGTCGCATTACTGGCGTCAACAGCGTCGGGTAAACCACTCCCAACGGACGATCGCGTTCTGTCCGGAAAGCTGGACAACGGCGTAACATGGAAGTATCGCCAGCACGACAATCCACCGGGCAAGATGGGCATCATGATCCACATCGATACAGGTTCGCTGAATGAGAAGGACTCTCAGCGCGGGCTTGCACACTTCATCGAGCACATGTGTTTCAACGGAAGCGAAAACTTCGCACCAGGCGAACTCATCCCCTATTTCGAAAGCATCGGAATGGAATTCGGGGCTGACCTGAATGCATTCACGAGTTTCGATCAGACTGCGTATATGCTCTACCTGCCGGATACGACAGAGGGACAGATCGACAATGCTCTGAAAGTATTGAGTGACTATGCCTTCCGCGTGACCATGCCATCCGAGGAAATCGAGAAAGAACGCGGCGTCATTCTCGAAGAATCTCGAAGCCGAAAAAGCGCGTTCCAGCGCGTGCGTGACAAACTGTGGCCCGAACTTTTCGAGGGAACACGCTTCGCAACACGCATGCCAATCGGCGACGAAGAAGTGATTGCGACAGCTCCGCGTGAAGTGTTCGTGGATTACTACAAAACATGGTACCGCCCCGAACGCGTGACGGTCGTATTGGTCGGCGATTCGAAACCCGACAACATGATTCCACTCGTGAAAAAATGGTTCGGCGAATTCAAATCAGAAGCCCCCGCACGCAAGGAGATGGGCCCGGAATTCAAGTCGTTTACCGAACGGCGGACCATGGTCGTAACAGACCCGGAACTGGCATCCTGCTCCATCCAGATGCTCAACATCCGACCCGGCCGACCACCCACCGTCGAGACAGGACAGTGGCGACAGGAACTCGTGGAACACATGGGTTCATGGATGCTGAATCGACGATACGACGATCGCGTCAAGAGGGGAATCGCCAGTTATCGCGGAGCCGGCGGAGGCGTCAGCAATTTCTTCGACGATGCACTCCTGACCAGTGTCAGTGCATCCGGAGAAGCTGAAGACTGGTCCAAAATGCTGGACGAACTCGTCGTCGAACTATCACGCGCACGGGAACACGGCTTCACCAATCGAGAAATGTCGCTCGCCAACAAAGAACTCATGGCCAGCGCAGAACGCGCAGTACAGACGGAACCAACCACCAACGCACGTCGCATCCTGTCGGGAATCGTGTCAGCCGTGAACGATGGTGTCCCATTGTCATCTGCAAGTCAGGAATTGAAGCTTTTCCAAGAATACCTGCCCACCATCACGCTCCCTGAGGTGAATGCCGTGTTCCGAAAACATTTTGAACCCGGTACATACGCCTAC
Source organism: Planctomycetota bacterium (assembly GCA_024275565.1). GTDB lineage: Bacteria > Planctomycetota > Phycisphaerae > UBA1845 > UBA1845 > JAJRYY01. The sequence goes on along the minus strand of JAJRYY010000022.1, from coordinate 28,147 downwards.
GTCGTCCAGATGTCCGACAAGGAAAGCGACCTGGTCCCCACGCGGGACGAGGTCATGGCGACAGTGGCCGACGCATGGGCCAAAAAAACCGACCCGATCCATGAGGAAGCGGCAGCCACGTCGCTCCTCGCAAAACTACCGAAACCATGCAAGGTCACCGAGCAGACGTTGGATGATGATCTGAAAATAACGGATGCATGGCTGGACAACGGCGTCCGCGTACACCATCGCTACATGGACTACAAAAAAGACGCCGTCACCGTAACCATCGCTCTCGCAGGCGGCGACATAGAGGAGAAAGCCAACAACCTCGGTGTCACACAGGTGGCATCCCTCATCGTCAGCCGACCCGCCACAACCAGACTGACATCTTCACAGGTCCGCGACTTGATGACAGGTAAAAATGTCAGCGTCCACGGAGGAGGCGGTGGCGATGCGTTCACAATCAGAATATCGGGCACGCCCGAAGACCTCGAGCACGGCCTGCAACTCGCAAACGCACTGCTCACTAGCGGAACACTCGAACAGTCCGCGTTCGACAACTGGAAGAAGCAGACCCTGCAGGGCATCGTACAACGCGAAGCAATGCCACAGTTCAAAGCCGTCGAGGCATTGAGAATGCTCACCTCCGGCGGAGACCCAAGACAGACATTCCTGACAAAGAAAAATGTCGAAGCACTTTCCGTCGATCAGGGGCAGGCATGGTTCAATCGAATCGCAAGCACAGCACCTGTCGAAGTCTCCGTGGTGGGTGACATGAAACTGGACAAGGCACTTCCGCTCGTTCAGAAATACATCGGTTCACTCCCCAGACGGGCAAGATCAGCAGACAATCTCGACAAACTCCGAAAACTCGCAAGAGAAACCGGACCTCTACAGAAACATATCTCAGTGGAAACGATCACGCCGCAAGCCATGGCGTTCGCAGGCTTCATGGGTGCAGAAGGGCGACAGGTGCAACACAACCGGGCACTAAAGCTGGCCTCAAACATCCTCACAAGCCGACTGGTCAAACGCATCCGTGAGGAACTTGCCATCGTCTACTCAATACGCGGCAGCCATCGACCCTCGTGGATTTATGAAGACTCGGGAATTTTTGCAGCAGGCGCACCGTGCGACCCGGACAACGCAGCACAGGTGGTCTCCGAAGTCCACAAAATTCTCAAAGCCTTCGGCGACACTGGCCCAACACAGGAAGAACTCGACAACGCCAAAAAGCAGATCATCAACAACCTCGACACAGACATGCGCGAACCGAGAACCTGGTCCAGTATCCTCAGCCACTTCGACCTCCATCATCGAAAACTCAAGGATCTCAAAAACCTCGATGAGTCCTATCAAAGCTTCACAGCTGAGCAGGTGGTGAAAGTATTCAAGCAATACTACACGCCCGAACGACAACTCAGCGTAACAGCCGTCCCCACAACACCTGGCGAGAAAAAGTCCGAATCTGAACCAGCGTCCTGATGATGACCGGTGTCGATGTCCTGATGAAAGCAGGTGTCGAAAAGTAAGGCACCCGAAAAGTAAAGGACCCCTGTAAGGACCGTCGAACAGAAAAAACGACGAAATCTGTAAACAATCCAACCGCCCCGCCGAACCAGCCCGGTTCGACGGGGCGGTTTCTTCTTGAAACAGGTCTCTTCTTGAAACAGGTCTCTTCTTGAAACAACGGCACCGTCCCAATATCCACCCGGAACCGCCGGTTTTGACCATCTTCGCAATAAAAATAAAAAAATTTTTCGCCTCAAAATCACCGCTCACGATAGCGCCAAGGCGTATCAGCAGCTCAAAACCACCCCAGCATCACCTCGAAACCGTACAAAAGTGATACACCCGGCGCGTTATATGGTTAGAGCAGGAGGACTGCTCGGTGTTCCCGGAAGAAAGGCGACCATCATGCGCTACCAGACAACAACCTATCGAAACCCGTCAAGACATACACGTCGAAACCTGCACCTGATCGCCGCCCTCCTCATCTGCAAAGCCGGTGACTCTGCACACGCCTTGCCAGCCGAATTCCAACCCACCACCCCAAACCACACAATACGCATCACAACTTTCCCGGAAAACACCAGCAGAACCCGGAACAACCGTTTCCCCACAAACAACCCAGGTACACCCGGATCCCAGGACCTCTCACCAGCCATCCCACAAAGCACAATGACCCGAAAACCTATTCAAATAGGGGAATTCTCCCGCACAAACCAACCGCCAACCACCAGAATCTCCACTCCGCACCCATCACCAGACACCGCCAGACACACCGGCACGATGGAAACCCAAAATCCCGATCCCCCACACGTCTCGACAAATCATGACAGATTTGGGAGGATGGGCGGTCCGCGATTGCGGAAACGGGATATGGAACAACCAGGACGGAGCTTCGGACGTATGAATGTCGACGAGATGGTCCAACTCGTGGGATCAGGGAATTACGGCGCGGTCGAGCTTGAATGGCTCGCCGAAATTGAAAACACCAACACGGAAATCAGCACAATCATCGACTACGCGCCAGTCCTTGATGAAATGATGGAACGCAACAAAACCAAGGAGGCAGAGTCCCTGGCGTGGACCACAGTCGCAACGCTCTCCGACAAACGATCTCCGGAAGAAGCAATCAAGGTCGCCAAAGCATTCCTCCTCAGACTCAAACAGGCAACCGAGCTGAAAGCACAGATCACCGAACTCTATCGCAAGATTTTCGCCGACAGGGACAATCTTGAAACACTGATCGAAATTGCCGGTATCGAAGGCAGTAGACCACCACGACGCGCCATACGTACCCTCGATACATGCCTCGCAATCCAACCAGGTACCTACTGCGTCAGCCGTGACGACGACCAAGCAATCCGCATCGAATCCATCGATCCAGATACCTGGGAAATCACCATCAACCTCGGTGACGAAGAAGACGAAATACCTGCCCTGGAACTTGCGGATCGACACGTCATTTGCAGCGAACATGATTACCGGGTCCTGGCAAGATTCGACCGGGAACGACTCCAGAAAATGCTCGCCAGTGACCCTGCCCGGATTATCGAAGACATCCTGGTCAGCGGAGAAAACGAAATCACCGGCGATGAACTGGAAGAACTTCTCGTCCCCGACGTCATCGAAGCGGGCAACTGGACCAAATGGTGGACCAAGGCACGCTCTGCTGTCCGCAAATCTGAAGTGATCAAAATAGAAGGTCGATCACCCTACGTCCTGTCCATCACAGATGCAGGCGAAACACACGCCACATTCGAAAAACACTTCAAGCATCTTGAAGGAGCTTCGGCACAACTCGACGCACTCGAAAACTATGTCAAACTCTGCAAAAACCAATCCATCGAACCAGTAGGCACCATCCTCGAACATATCCGCGAAACAGCCATGGACCGCGCCAAACGCGCCGAGGCAAAATACCCGGGAGTCGCCTTCGCAGAATACCTTGTCTCAGCCAGAATATCTCAGGAAAAAGGCGATTCCGACGCAGAAATACCCGCCATTGAACTGGTGCAACGATTCGAACAACCCGCAAAACTCCTCCGGGAATGCACCTCCGCAGCACTATGGGATATCGGCATCGACGTCATAGCCAAAGCGAAACCCGAATCCGCAGTTGATATCTTTCTTGAAGCAATGCCCTTCGCCCCCGCAAATGTCTGCAGCGACCTTGCAGATCGCATTGAAGCTGCGGACGTAAGCGACGAAAAAATCGCATCCGCCATCAACTTCATCGTGACGGAGGCTGTTGCCTGTGCCGACGCATTGTGCTGGTTATGGGACAAAGGACTGAAACGCCCCAAGTGGCAATCCACGATCAGCGTCACAGTACTCAGACGCGTCATTTGGCTGATGGGTGAAATCAAAAGAAACGACACTGTCAAAGGGGACCGCGAAAAGGAAATCCGAGCAACCATCCGAACCATCCTGTCCGCCAGAAAGTATGAGCGGTTCCTGGAGTGTATCAAAAACATCGAACCCGGTATGGCGGACGCCCTCCGAACCGACATCAAGCGACTCGACAGCCTCGGACGCAACCTCCACGAAGACCTTCTCAACAGACTCCAGGAACATCATCCCAAGTATCAGGGCATGCCGGATATCCCGAGATGGGAAAAGGAAGACACCCTCTACGCAACCGAATACGGTATCTCACGGTTCCGAAACGAAATCAACGAGCTGGTCAATATCAAGATGAAGGAGAACGCAAAAGCCATCGGCGATGCGGCTGAAAAAGGCGACCTCAGCGAGAACTCCGAATACAAATTTGCCCTTGAGGAGCGAGACCTCCTGCGTGCCCGCCTCGCCCAGATGAACAGCCAGATGGCGAAAGCCCAGGCCATTCAACCAGAAGATGTCCCGGTGGATCACGTTGACATCGGAAGCGTCGCGACGCTTGAAAATGTGGAAAATGGTAAAACACTGGACATCACGTTCCTCAGCCCGTTTGAGGCCGATGTCGAAAAGTGCATTTACAACTACCAGTCTCCACTCGGGCAGGAATTCATGGGCAAGCACATCGGAGACAAGGTGGAACTCCCCATGCCCGAACATCGCGGCACTTACAAAATCAGCGCCCTGCGACCATGGACCACCTCCTGAGAGAACCCGGAGACCGGACGCTGAAGTGACATCACCCGTAGAACCGCACAAAGGTGTCTTCTCCCGCAGGGCAGTGTGATCACATGCAGAACCGTGTCATTACATACAGAACCGTGTCGTCACATGCAGAGCCTATGACCAGGGGGTAAGGACAGGGGGAGGGCCATGGAGGCCTGAAAACGGCAGGATACCCCTGCTTTTCTACCGGAGGAGCCAATGCACCCCGACCACACAAACCGCCCCGACCACGCGGTGCAACACGACCACACGATGCGTCCCGACCAGCTCGCCCGATACATTGACCACACGCTGCTCAAGCCAGAAGCCACCCCCGACCAGATCGATCGTCTTTGCGATGAGGCTGATGCGCACGCTTTCGCGTCTGTTTTCGTCAACCCACGATTCGTCGCTCGTGCAGCGCGACGCCTCGCGAACACCTCTGTGGGAGTCGGTACCGTTTCAGGATTTCCACTTGGAGCCTCGCACAAGGAGACGATCGTCTCTGAGGCACGGCGTGGCATTGAAGACGGTGCCACTGAAATTGATATGGTTGTCTGGGTTGGCGGGCTGGTGGCTGATCTCAGGAGGGATGTGGTCGACACGATTTACGACACTGCCTGCGTTGTCCACAGCGCCTCGTCCGATCATATTCTGAAGGTGATTCTGGAGACCCGGGCCCTCACGGAAGATCAGATCATTCTCGGTTGTCGTTGTGCGGCGGAGGGCGAAGCTGATTTCGTCAAGACCTCAACGGGGTATCATTCTTCCGGTGGGGCGACCCCTGAGCATGTGCGTCTGCTGCACCGTCATGCAGCACCGCTGAAGGTGAAAGCCTCTGCGGGGATCCGAACTTATTCTGAGACTGTCGCGATGATTGACGCAGGCGCCGCGCGCATTGGTACTTCCGCAGCCATGTCCATTATGGAGGAATACCGGCTGGCTGACGCTGGTCGCTCGAGGATTGCATAAATCGCAGTTATTCTACGGACTTTCTGACTTATTGGGGTACCCTCCGCTTCCGGGGTACTTTCGCAGGCTGCCTGGGGAACTTGCCGGGTACTGGAGCGTAGCAACATTTTAAAGGATGCTCTCGATGTCGAATGAAGGGTCAATCGAAACGTGCAGTGAATGCGGTGCAAGCGTCTATCCCGAGCACGTTGAATCCGGCAAAGCACAAGTGATCGATGGGAAGCTTCGATGCCCCCACTGTTTGGAGGCGTATCGCAAGCCCCCCCAGGGCGAGACCGCGCGCATCGTCGGCGGTCAGGAGATGAAATCGCCCGGTGAATCCGGAAATTTCGAACCCATCGCGATTGATGATTCTGACGATTCTGATGCCAGCATGGCATCTTCGCAGGTGCGCACCCTGAGCGGTGATACCCTGCTGTCCTCAGCCGCATCTCTCCATGACCAGGTGGACTATAAGCGTCCGATTATGCCTGACGGTGCAGGTGCGACGCGCTGCCGCACATTTCACGCGAAGCTCAATGACGGTGCCGTTGGTTTCATGAACAGGCAGATCAATGAATGGTGTGATGGTCAGGAGGACGTGGTCATAAAATTTGCCACATCGACGATTGGCGTCTGGGAAGGCAAAAAACCCGTTCCGACCTTGATCGTCACCATTTTCTATTGAGCGGGCCGGATGGTTTTTTCAATCGTTCAGTCGCACGAGCGGTTTTTGCGATTCCCTGGGAGGTTCCAGTGGTAAACGTACCGTGAATACGCTTCCTTCCCCAACTTCACTGCTGACTTCAATACCCCCCCCCAGCATACGTACATAATCCTTGGTGATCGCCAACCCCAGACCTGTTCCACTGTGCTCGCGCGTCAATGAGGAGTCCAACTGTTTGAATTTTTCGAAAATGACCTCTAAATGCTCATCGGCAATTCCCGGGCCGGTGTCACGCACGCTGAGGAGAATAAAACCGTCACCATCTCCGGAGGCAGACAATTGAACTTCTCCATCCTTTGGTGTGAATTTTATGGCGTTGCTCAGGAGATTATAGAGCACTTGTTTGACCTTGCCTGCGTCTGAGTTGATGGGTGGCAGATCGACTTCGGCTGGTCGACTGAGATGAATACCTTTTTTATCCGCCAGGGGTTGAAGAAAATCGATAAGAGACTGGCAGGTGTCGTTGATGGAGAACTCGGTGATATGCAGCGTCACCTTTCCAGCTTCCATTTTCGCCAGATCCAGCAAATCATTGATGATTTCCAGCAGCGACCGTCCTGACGATAAAATGTTCGATGCATACCGAATGAGACGCGTTTTGTCCTCGGGCGGGTCTTCGAGTGTGTCTTTCAGTAGTTCCGCAAAATTTATGATCAGCCCCATCGGTGTGCGTAGTTCGTGGCTTACATTCGCGATAAATTCGCTTTTCACACGATTGGATTCGTACAAGGTCACATTGGTCTGAGCCAGCTCTTCCAGTTTTACATCCAGCGACGTGTTGATCTTTCGCAACTCATCGTGTGACTGTTTGATCCTTTGAAGCATCGCATTGAACGCGTCGGCCAGCTCTTCAAATTCGTCTCCGGTTGCGATCTCAGCCCGCACTCCGATATCACCATCCGTCACCTGTTCCGCCACCTGACGTAGTTCACGGACGGGCGAAAGAAACAGCCGCTGCGTCACGAGATAAAACACAAGCATCGCGAGGCATCCGCCGGACCAACCCGCCAGCCCCAATACGATCAAACTCCAGTACCAATGTTCATCGTGTATGGGCAATCGAACATGAACGATCCCGCGGAGAGCGCTTGGCTGGGGATCATCGGGAGCGCTCCGCACAGCCATCGCCAGCCGAATCTCCCGCCCCTGATCGCCTGAGTTGAACTTCGATACGACCTTCTGACTTGGATCCCGCCGAAAAATATTGAGTGCCACTGCCAAAAACTGCCCTGATTGTACCACTTGAGCAGCTTCTGCGTCACTTGCAGAAATCAACTCCGGCACGACATGGGGGAATCCAGCGGTCTGTGCAATGCGTTCCCAGTTCCGCGACAGATTGTTCTGGGCTTCCACCCATCTGCTGGTATCGTCCACACCACTCGTCAGACGAGCGGCCAGCAAGATCTGCTCTGCAAGGCGCTGATCGGCTGCCTCAGACAAATTGACCATATGCACCCATGGCAGGAACAGCGTCGCCAGCAGGATCAGCAGGACCGCCGCACCAAACAGGATGCGGCATTTGGTCGCCAATGAGATGTGTGGCAGCGTCATGCGTCGCATAAGCGTCATTCTAACCGTTTTTCATTCCAGACAATGCCCGGTACCACGACTTCCTCGAAATCAGACGCGATTGGCCTGAAACCCCTCTGGCGGGTATCATTCATCCGCAGACTCTGACGTGCCCACTAAATACAATGACGACCCCACAACCCCTTTACACGCCCAGCTTCGCACGCGTCCTCCTCGGTGCCACACTCACCATGGTCGGCGTCTCCATGCAATTTCATTTTGGCGAGTTTATCGGTCACCTTGGTTATGGCGTCGATACACTCGGGAAAATCACCGGTGTCGGGTTCGTCGGTGGGTTTCTCCTGCGACCTGTCATCGGTGGCTGGATCGATCGCGTCGGATGCCGACCCTGTTTCATCGTCGCCGCATGCCTCGGAACCGTCGCAAATCTCTCCTTCCAATTTACATCATACCTTCCCTTTATCTACATCGCACGCCTGTGCATGGGGGTAGCCAACGCCACGTTCCTCACAACTGTGGCTGCATACGCTGCAAAAGTTGCACCCGTAGAACGGCGTGCAGAAAGCCTCGGAACCATCGGAATCGGCGGATTCATCGGTATGATGATCGGACCCGCCATCGGCGACATCATCTTCGCTGCAGGACACAGGGATGACGCATTCCAGATATTCTTCACAACCATCGCCGGAGCAAGCCTCCTAGCCGGCATCATCGTCGCCGGCGTCCCCTCGCCTACCGTCGAAAAACATGCAACATTTCCGAGCTTTCCATCCCTCCTCAGGCGACATTGGCCTGGCGTCTCCATGCTCGTCCCCATCATGATGGCGGCTGCCATTGCGGTTCACATGAGCTTTCTCGAGCGATTCGCCGAGGAGAGAGGTTTCGAGTCCATCCGATATTTTTACTTTGTGTACGCTACCACGGCCATTCTGATTCGCATCGTTCTCCGCGACATCCCCAGAAAAATTGGTCGTCGCAAGGCGTGTATTCTTGGCATGAGCCTGATGGCTGCCGGACTCTGTCTGCTGACGCAGGTCTACAGCCAATGGCATCTGGTCTTCCCGGCGGTCGTCATCGGCTCTGGTCATGCCCTCACGTTCCCATCCATGATCGACCTCGTTGCAGATTCCCTGCCCCACAAATATCGCGGGGTCGGAACCTCCATCGCACTGGGCGGTATGGATGTCGGATTTTTCGCTGCCGGGTACGCGTGGGGTGAGCTGATCGCCTGGCAGGGGTTTGAAACGACCTTCCTCGTCGCAGCAGGATGCACCATGGCGGCCACGGTCATTTTCGCATGGCGACAAAAAGAACCCTCCCCAGACATGTAATGTCAACCTTCGCGGGTCCATGTCTCAACCATCTGCTGTGTCATCCATCGTGCGTGCAGGATCTGTCCAATATCGTCAGCAGCTCCGATCTTCCTGTCAGGATGTTGCGAGTTCTACGACAAAGGGGGCGACGGACTGAGAATCGGGCTACAATATCCCGGAACAAGATGAACGATATCGGAGGCTGCCCCCATGAGACCCAGACACCCCGGAAAATCGGCGTCCCCTGGGCGAAAAGTACAGGAAGATCGACCGGTGTATCGAAAACGCCCGTGGGACAATCAGCTCCCCTGCATCTCGGAAGCCGAATTCCAAAACCGACGACGATTCCTCAAAGGGACGCTCATGCTGGGCGCCGGATCGCTTATCGGCGCCAGCCTCAGCCAGGTCATCGCCATGCAGTCCTCCCGGGTTGCTCCCTCAGAAGAGTTGCTGAAAACGCTGAAATTCGGCCAAAAAAGCACATTTGTGGGGGGAGATCGCAATGCACGCTTCAAAATCGAACGTGCAATGACGGACGAAATCGTGGCAGCCTCCTATAACAACTTCTATGAATTCACCATGGATAAGGGTCGCGTCTGGCGGCTGGCGAGAAATCTGACCGTGAAACCCTGGGCCGTCGAAATCACCGGTGAGGTCGAAAAACCCATGACCCTCGACGCCGACAAAATCATACAACGCATGCCAATCGAAGAACGGGCGTATCGCCACCGGTGCGTGGAGGCATGGGCCATGACTGTCCCCTGGACCGGGTTCGCGTTCAAAGCGCTCATGGACCTCGTAAAACCAACCTCACATGCCAAATACGTCCGTTTCGTGTCATTCAACCGCCCCAGGGAAGCCGTCGGACAGCGTCCGGGGAGCGTCTGGCGTTGGCCTTATTACGAAGCACTCTCCATCGAGGAAGCTTCAAATGACCTAACCTTCGTGGCCAGCGGTATTTACGGTCACCAGCTCCCGAAACAACATGGCGCCCCGCTCCGCCTCGTCATTCCGTGGAAATACGGGTACAAGAGCATTAAGTCGGTCGTGAACATCGAATTCACCAGAGAACGCCCCGGAACGTTCTGGAACGATGCCGTCCCGGCTGAGTATGGATTCTGGTCGAATGTGGACCCCGGAAAGGCGCATCCACGCTGGTCGCAGGAGACAGAACGGCTGATCGGTTCAGGCGAGCGTGTAAACACCTTGCCTTACAATGGTTACGGCGAATTCGTGCATCATTTATATAAGGGCACTGGTTCAGCCGCGTTGTAATCGCGACGGCGGTTGCTATGGCAATGGTGCAGGACGACGCGTTTATGCATGACAATTCCCCATCTCGTTGGATGCAGGGCAACTCCATGGGTCGCCGGCGTCTTGTATTCCAGAATCTTGGCGAGATTCTTCCGGAAGTGGACCGTCTTCGGGCTGGCTGCCGGACTGTGGGGCGATGGTCGCTGGGTCAGATCTGCTGGCATCTTTCGGAGAGTTTCGTGGGCTCGATCGAGGGTTTCGGGGTGCGTCGCCATCTTTTTATGCGGACCTTTCTGGGTCGGATTGCGCTTCGGCGGGTGTTTCAGACGCAGTCGATCGATGCTGGATTCACGGTGACGGACCGTCTTGACCCTCCTGAAGATGCAGGCGTGGCGACGTCTGTCGCGTCTCTCGAAGCTGCCATGGATCGTTATCGGTCCTATTCCGGCGCGATGGGCGTACATCCATTTTTCGGACGGTTGACCCGGTCAGAATGGGATCGTCTGCACTGTATTCACTCAGCCCACCATCTGAGTTTTGCGACGCCAGATTTGCGTGCTGCGTCCTCACCTGGTTGACGATCGCTTGTCTGATTGATTATCGGATCGATGCAGGTCGTTCTCTGTCAGGGTTCAATCCGGTCTGGATAATTTCGTGTGTTGCGGGCGTCTTGCGGAAATCTCATGAGAAATGCTCGTGGGACGTGTATATCATTGTAATGACTGGCCGATGCGTTTGACGATTACGGTTTGGAATCCTTATACTTGGGTTGCGCGTGGGGCGTTTGTATTGTCTGTGTCGTGTTGCCATTATCTATTATTGCGGTCCCAAGCCTGGATCTCTACGCGTGCGATGTATTTCGGCCAATCGACTTGTCCGGTCTTTGTTGTTAGAGCATCCGTGTTGTTAGAGCATCCGTTGCCTGTTATTGGAGACTGGAAGGGTAGCGTTTCAGAAACTCGTTGGGATTTTGGTTGAGGGCGTTCCGGTTGACTCTGTTATTCGGCTGGAAGCGTTTTGGGTGATGGATGGGACTGATACTTCCAGATTATCGCGTCATTGAGAAGGTGGGCAAGGGCGCCAACAGCGATATTTACTGTGTGGCGGACCTGAAGACAGGGGCGTTGCGCGCTGCGAAATATGTCCCGTTTGTGAGCGAAGATGAGAACAAATTCATCGATCAATTGAAGGCATAGCTGCTCACGTCGCAGTCGATGAAGCATCCTGTGTTGCGTGAGGTGTACGACCTTCGTCACATTCGCAAGCGGTTGCGATTGCAGGCATCGGTGCTGATGATGGAGTATGTTGAGGGCGTGGCGTTGTCGAGCAGGAATCTGCGTCCGACGATGATGGAATTGCTGCGCTATTTCCGGTTTGTGGCTGAGGGTCTCCAGGCGATGCACCATGCTGGTTTTGTTCATGCGGACATCAAGCCGGGCAATATCATGGTGACGCCTGAAAAGCTGATCAAGTTGATCGATTTTGGTCAGAGTTCGCCGATTCATGAAGCCAAGGGGCGTGTTCAGGGTACGATTGACTATATGGCACCTGAGCAGGCGAGTGGTGCAAAGCTGGATCAGCGGACGGATGTGTTCGGGCTGGGTGCTGCGATGCACAAGGTTCTGACCTTGCAGCCGATCTCCACGGAGATGAACCGGACGGCTGGCTTGCATGTGCCCACGCGGATTGGCAAGCGTCGCAGCGAGTTTCAAAAGCCGATTGAGATTGAAGTGCCAACCTGCGTGATGCTGATTATTGATGATTGCTGCCGAGAGGATCCCCTGGATCGGTTGTCGGATATGCGTGCAGTGCTCAGTCGGATCGATCTTGCGACGTCTGTGCTGGAGCATCAGAAGGCGTCAGCGGTTGCCGATGCAGAACAAGCCTCCAGCGCGGCGAACCCTGACGGCAAAGTGAATCCTGACGGCAAAGTGAATCCTGACGGCAAAGTGAACCCTGACGGCAAAGTGAACCCTGACGGCGTGGTTCGCCCGGATGATGCGACGGTCGATGGATCTTCCATCGGGAAATCTTCAACATGATGTTGCTTGCATAATTTCTGAGGGATGTCTGAGTCAGGTCTATTCCGATGGTCGAGAGGTGTTGCGGTCAAGTCAGTTGGCAATAACCTACCCCGGCAAACCGAGTTGCGGCAGCACCAGCCCGTATATGAGTAGAATACCGATTATTCCTGCGATCAATTTGAACCACCGTGGCAGCACCTCTCGCTTCGGTTTCCGAGTGGGACATCCCTGTTTGGTGGTCTGCCGAGGCGTCTTTCGCACAAATTCCCGCTCGTGAATCACCCGCGCCTCTTCGATAAAGCGACCCGCCTGAATGGCAGACAGACCGAGGCCTGCTGCATATTGGACGATGAGCTTTCGACGGCGCTGTGAGAGTGGTCCGTTCCGCAGCATCTGGACGACCATTTCGCGGAAGATCTCCTGCTTCTCCCACGCATTCATTCTGACTGGCGAGACGACGGACGCACGCTCGACATTTCCGTCCGGGTGATATCGCAATTGTGATGACATTGCTACCTGTTCCTCAGCTTCCAATAGCTTCCTCAGCTTCCTGAGCCTCCAAAACGGTGTTCGTGGGCTGGTATCCTCCCACGACCTCACCCTTCCATACACAGCTTAGGCGCGGAATCGGTGGTTTTCTGCATGGGCAATTATTACCGGACCCATCGGCAGGCAATGACAGCCTACGGATCGATTCGCCATGCATTGCGGTGCAGGGGTCATACTTCCAGACGTTTGAAATGCCGCGCACCGACGATCATCGCACCCACGCCCGATCCCACTCCGATGCCTGCCACACCGACCAGAATCCAGATGGCTGTCGATGATCCCATCGCGGTGTGATGACCCCCGAATCGAAACGTCACAAGTCCCATCCCGGTCAGCATTAAGCTAATCATGAAGACCGAGGCGATCAGATTGATCGTTCCGCCGAGTCCGTTGGCGATGCGGGCGGGACTGCGCTGCTCGAACATCGGCATGCGCGCTCCAAGCCCGATCGACAACCCGCACAATCCGAAGCATACCGATATCATCACGACCATATTGATCAGCGTCGCAGTGGTCCCGACGCGTAAAATATAGGACGCGAGCAGCATGACGCTGGAGGCGGACACTGCCGTCACAAGAAACGCAAAGCTGAACTTGGCAGCCAATATCCACCATCGCGGAAACGGCAGCAGACCGATCAGCCAGATCTGTCGCCCCTCAAGCGAGACCATCGGGAACACGAACCGACTGGTAAACGTCGCGAGGATGAAGCTGATGGCTGCTAGATTAAGAAACGGGATCAGCGTTTTCCATCGCCCGGTGTCTGTGTCGATTGTGAAACGCGGCGTATTCAGCAGGTACAACGCCATCAGGCCGAACAGGATCGCCAGTTGCGACCACTGCATCGGATCGCGCACGAATGTCCGAAAATCCTTCACCGCGATCAGTCGGGCCTGCCTGGGAAGAAAGAAGAACACTGCACCCACAATCCCACCGCCGGCTGTGGCTGCCTGTCTCACCGCACTGCCTCTGGACGCGCTGGCCCGATCGTAGGCAGACTGGAATCGACGCGCGACGATATGGATGGCAGCCCAGCTTAGAAACAGAGCATTTGCAAGGGTCAGAAGCAGGTATTTCACCGCGGTCGCCCGATCATCACGCAGCGCCCACTCGATCCCACGCGAGACCCAGCTGCTCGGCAGGATGGCGGATTCGATCAATGACAGCCGATCAAAGAAACCATGAATCCAGTCATCCGAAATCCAGTCGAGCTGCCGGACCGATCGCAGACCCCAGATGGCTGATGCAAGAAAGAGGGCACCTCCCACATACGCCAGCCACCGCCTGGCTGTCCGGGGCAGATAGCGTGCGAACCCCCATGCGAGCATCAGCCCCATCGCCCCCGGGATGGGCACAAATGCCAGGAAATAGGCGATGAATAGCGGATAGAAAACCCATGCTTCGTTCTGGACATCCGCAATCGCCTTCATCAGCGGCAACCCGAGCAGGAAGAGTGACCAGCTCGAAAAGAACAATCCTTCGAGATATTTCAAGGTCACCGTGCTGAGCGGTTTCAGCGGGGCGCTCAGCAGATACTCCGACTCCTCGTGCATGAACATCGTCGTATACATGAGGATCGCGTTGGAAAATGTCAGAAGCACGAGCAACGCAGCAAAGAAGAAATTGAACAGCAGGGGGATCGCAATGGCAGATTGCAACAGGTCCGCCTGAAAACTGCGGAACACAACAAGGAACAATTCGTACAACGCCAGCCAGATCACGGACACAAAAACCCCGGCTGCGAAGACTTTGACGGGTGCTTCCTCGACCACGCCGCGAATGTGGTTCCACGTCGCACGCGCTTTCATGCGCGTCAGCAACCAGACGCCTGCGGGCTGAAACGTCAATGTACCCTGCGGTCTGGTGTCGTGATCCATTATGGCCGACTCTTTTGTTTTCCAGGCCGCGACAGCAAGGGCGTGGTTTTTCCGGGGTCCGCTCCCTTCAGAGCCCCGCCCTGGTCGCCTTCAGAGAGACGGGTCGGAAAATCGGTGTGTTGCAGGAAGATGTCTTCCAGGCTGTGATCTTCGGACATCTGCTCACGCAGCTCCTCAAGCGTCCCGATCGCCACAAGCTCGCCAAGGTGGATGATCCCGATCCGGTCCGCAACCGCCTCAGCCACACCCAGCGTATGCGTGCTCATAAACACCGTCGCCCCGCCCCGCGTCATCTCCGTAAAATGCTCCTTGACCGCCCGCACCGTCCGCGGATCCAGACCCACCATCGGTTCGTCGATGATCAACACCCGCGGTTCGTGCAACAACGCAGCCGCCAGCACCACACGCTGCTTCATCCCGTGCGAATAAGTCCCAGCCATCAGGTCCAGAAACGATTCAATGTCCAGCCGGTCCACCAGATGTTCCATCACAGCATCACGCCGCTCGACGCTCATGCCGTACATCTCAGCCACGAAATACAGAAACTCGCGCCCCGTCAGCTTCTCATACAGAAACGGTTGATCCGGAACATACGCAAGCTGCGCCTTGGCGGGCAGTCCATTGGACCCCATCGGGTGTCCACACACGCGTACATCTCCCGAGGTCGGTTCGAGCAATCCAGCGATCATCTTGATCGTCGTCGTCTTGCCCGCACCATTGGGACCGAGGAAGGCAAACAGCTCGCCGGGCTGTATTTTGAGCGTCAGCCCTTTGACAGCCTGCTTGTCGCCATACCACTTCACGACCGACGAAAGCTCGATCACCGGCGCGGATTGTTCAACAGCATCATTCATGCCCATGCTATCATCTACGGTTGTAGGGCGGGTTTCACCCACCACAATGGAGAACCTGACGCGACCTGCGACACCTCCATGATAGACGATCCGAAGCCCGATTTCCCGCTCGGACACCAGGTTTGCGACAAATGAGTACAACTTTCACCCGGATCTGGGCTGCACGGTTTTTGCCGAATCAGGACCAGTCCCGGTCAGAAACGTCCGGAAGCAACCCCACCCGCTGCCGATAGCTTCGATACGCTTCCAACGCCTCAAGCCGAATATCCGCCCGCAACACCCCCGAAACCCCACCCGGCAGCACGCGCTGGATCCGCTCCATATCAGGCCGATGCGAAGGATCCACGATGCTCGAACCCCCCGAGGTGAAATGCGTATGACGCGTCCGCTGATCCGACGAATCACCATGACCATAGTCGTGACGCCCGTCAGCCCAGTCCGAAACCGCTACCGCAAACCCATTCTCCATCGCCCGCGTCAACGCCATCGACCGCCACAACGCCCGGGCATATTTCTTGTGTGATTCTGTCGGCACACTGCTCTTCACCACCACCGCCAGCACATCCACCCGCCCCATCATCGCCCGCGACAACTCCGGATGCCAGAAATCCGCACAAATCAGAACCCCAACCCGAATCCCATCCAGATCAAACACCCCGTCATGCTCACCCACCGTCCGCGTCTCCTGCTCCGAGGAAAACAGAATCCGCTTGTCGTATCGACCCGCGATCTCACCACTGCGATGACACACAATCGTGCGATTATAGGACCTTCCCGATTCATCCGTCACCAGCGTACTGCCCCCGATCACATGCGCATCGCACGCCCTGGCCAGGTGACCGAAAAACTGCTCGGCATTCGCACCATTCGTCGTTTCCGGGTTGCCATCAAAGATTTCGGGGAAAATGAGCAAATCCAGCGGAGCGTAAGCAGTCGTCTGCTCGCAAAGGGCCCGCAGCATGTGCAGATTGGGCATCACTCGCCCGAAACCAAGCTCCGGCTGAAGGACAGCCACACGAATAAACCGGGGTGCATCAGTAGTTGTCACGCATCAACCCCCTTGGCGAGTGAATGCTCTTTGCGTAGAATCCCAACCCACCGGGAAGCGGTGTATCAGCAATGGAATAATGCCAGTGGTGTCACGACAGCTTGGCGAGGTGAGAAACATGCTAGTTCGATTTGAATGTCCAGCCTGCAACGGAACCCACATCTTCGATATGCCCGAAACCACCATCCACATGACCTGTGCTACCACCGGTAAGGTGCTCGAGCTGCGACTGACAGCCGGCGGCGACGTTAAAAGCGCCGTGGTCGGTGAACCCACGAAATCAAAATAGCCCGTTACTTTTTCGACCTCGCCTTAACCCTCGTGGGCACAAATCGCGTTCCACACGTCCGAGGCGTCCTTCGCATTGGAAAGCTCTTCGCGGAACGAATCCATCAGCATCAACCGTGATATCCTCGCGAGCGCCTGAATGTGCGGTCCGGTTTTATCCGGCGGACTCGCGAGCAGCGCAATGATCTCCACCGGTTTACCATCCTTGCTCTCAAAATCCATCGGCGGGGAGGGCTTGCCAAGCGCCATCACCAGTTCCGAGCAACCCTTCGACTTACCGTGCGGAACCGCCAACCCCTGTCCAATACCCGTCGAAGCGGTGTTTTCGCGCTCCAGAACGGCAGCCAATACCGCGTCCCGATCCTGCAAAGCGTGACGTTCTGCCAATAAATCAACCAGTTCCTGAATAGCGCCCACCTTGTCGGTCGCCTGAATCGGAACCCGGATACATTCCCGTGTTAATATGTCGGTTAGTTTCATAAGTCCGTCAGTAGCACCAGTTGCATCAGTCAGCCAGCTTCAACCATGGAACCCCATTGGTCGCATTTTGGAAGAACCTGAGTTTACCGCTTCAGGCGGGAGAAGCAATGAGAAGAGGTGACCGTCCGGGGCAATTCCGGGTGGCTGTCGGCGAGCGCCCGGAAGGGTGAGAAGACACTTCCGCACGGGTGAAACCCCTGCACAACCGAGGCATGTAGTGGAGCATATCGGCCGGGAACCTCTGTACGAACCTCACCCTGGCATCGACGTGGCTGGGAAGTCAATTGTGGGGTAATTCTCATCGGCGCGACGATGAAAGTAGGGTAGAATCGTCTCGATCCGCGAATGAGTCCCATTTGGCGCGGGATTGTGGCTCGGAGGATTGTAGTTACGAGAATTGTGGTTCGAGGATTGTGGTTCCGGGTGGATGATGAACGTGTCGAGCGATCGGCGTCCTATTGCGGTTTTTGATTCGGGTCTTGGCGGGCTTACGGTTGTGCGTGCGCTTCGTCAGCGACTGCCTCACGAAGACATCGTCTATTTCGGCGATACCGCACGCGTCCCCTATGGATCCAAAACACGCGAAACCGTGCTGCGATTTTCCCGCGAAACCTGCACATTCCTGCAGCACATGCGTCCAAAGTGCATTGTGGCTGCCTGTAATACCGTCAGTGCTATCTGTTTGTCGGAACTGGAATCGGAGATGCCGGTCCCGGTGTTCGGCGTGGTTCGACCCGGTGCGCGGGCTGCTGTAGAGCATGGGCAGACGCCTGATTTAATCGCTGTCATCGCCACAGAAGCGACCGTCGCATCCAACGCCTATCAGGCCGCCATTCACGCACTGGATGCCAGTCGCCCGGTGGTGCAGATGGCCTGTCCGCTGTTTGTGCACCTTGTCGAAGAGGGTTTTAGCGAGCATGACCCCATCGTGGAACTTGCCATTGAGCGATACCTGCGATCCATCGTTCGTTTGTCACCGTCGTCTGTGGTGCTTGGCTGCACCCATTACCCGATGCTCCGGGACGCTTTGTCTGCCTATCTTGGCGATGGCGTACGCCTCATCGACTCCGGGTCGTGTACGGCTGAAACCGTCGAATTGCGATTGAAAGCCATGGGCGCATTGTCCTCAGCGGAGACGTCTGGTAGCCTCCATTTCTATGTCAGCGATCATCCTAAACGTTTTCAGACGATTGGCTCGCGATTCCTGGGCGAACCAGTCCTCGATGTGGTCCGTATCCGCCCGGAGGAGTTGTCAGCCGTCGCGCCGACGATCGATCCGTCCCTCACGCGTGCGTCCGCTTAGGGTGTACGTCGCAACCCCATCGCTTGTCGCAACAGTGGTCGCATTGTCAGCCATCCTCCCCGGTTGCGGTTCTCAATCGATGCAGTTTCGCAAAAGTCCTATACTCTTTACGCACGGTGACGCGGAAAGGTACATCCAGACCGCCCGCGAAGACCCGAATGCCGACGAGCGACGCGACGCCATTGACCACCTCACAAAGACCCGGTTCGCCGATGATGAATTTGTCGTCCAGGCGTGTTGCTCCATAGCAGATCGCGACAAAAGTCCCAGCGTGCGATGTGCAGCCATCCGACTGGTGGCTGAATCCTGCCGCCCCGAAGCACCGCCGACCTTGATGTCTCTGTTCGGTGATGGGTCAGCCGACCGAAAACCTGTCGCCACACGCGTGCGAATCGAATCGCTCCATGGTCTCTATTATCTCGTTCGCAATGCTGAGCTTGAGGAGAAGGTCCTGCTGAGTGTCGCCCGATTGGGACAACACGCCCTTCAGAAAGATCCCTCCCGCGACGCGCGGATTGTAGCAGCTCGATTGCTGGGTGAATTTGAACGCCGCGAGGTGGTCGAATCGCTGATCCAGTCGCTCGACGATGCAGATTTCGGCGTCGTGTATCAATCTGAAAAATCCCTGGAACGGCTGACGGGGGTCGTGCATAATCGCAATCAGCGTGCATGGCGGATGTGGCTGGCGGGTGTGGATGATCCCTTTGCCGGTGCGCGAGACCGCGCAGGTGGTGATGAAGAATCGGGACCGTGGTGGTCTCGGTTGACCTCGCGCGTGCGACGGGCTTTCACGGGTTGACGCGACACAGATGCGTCACAGCAAAATGGCCACCATGTAGATTGCCACCTTGTAGATTTCCACCATGTAAATACGATCCCATCTCACAGCAGGATGTCGCTTTGCATACCAGGTTAAAACTTTGGCAGTCAGAGAAACTAAGTATCATACCAGGGTTCGCGCATGGCGTGACGCCGTATGGGATGAACATGGCACTGACAGTGGGTGCGGATCGGGACAACAGCCCATCACGCCGACGGGAAATATGCGAAACCATGGGGCTACCATTCGAGCGACTCACGGTGGCCGAGCAGGTACACGGTGCTGAGGTTGCGGTGGTCACGCTGGCGAACGCTGGATCGGGACGCGCAGATTCTGACGCGCGCATCGCCGGAGCAGACGGTCTCGCAACCGCCGAGCAGGATGTCCCGCTGATGGTCCTGGGGGCGGATTGCTGCCTCCTGACGGTCGTTGATCCAGGTCGACGCGCAGTAGGCGTAGCCCACGCAGGTTGGCGCGGTGCTGCAGCGGGGATGGCTGAGTCGCTGGTAAGGACGATGGTTGAGGCGTTGGGCTGCTGCCGGGAGGCGATGCTGGCTGCACTCTCACCCTGTGCAGGGGCGTGCTGCTATGAGGTCGGTGGCGAGGTTGTGTCAGCCATGGCGGGTCGAGGCCTGGACATGGGTGGCGACGTGCTGACACGGCGGGACGGACGGATCTTCATGAACGTGGCAGCCGCAAGTCGTCTTCAACTCGAACGAAGCGGCGTGCGCAGCGAGCGAATCGAAGTGGCGAATGTATGCACAATCTGCAGACAGGGGTACTATTCCTACCGGCGAGACAACACCACCGTCACAGGCCAACACGCGATGGTCGTCGGATTTCGGAGTATGTGAGAATTGCGGATATGGGCAGCCATGTTGATCCGAACAAAACGCGGCGACACCCAGTCTCGGCGTGGGTCGCGGTATTCAGCCTCGCACTGATCGTTCGACTGGCATATTTCCTGCAAATCGGCGATTTAATCTTCGTGTCGCATCTTGTCGGAGACGCAGCCACCTACGACGCATGGGCGAAGCAGATCGCGGACGGATCCTGGCGATGGCCGGAATCATTCTACCAGGCACCACTCTACCCATATTTCCTCGCATCCTTGTACGCAACACTGGGCCACAACCTCTGGCTGGTACGAATTATCCAAGCCATCCTCGGAACCGTCGGATGCGTCATGGTGGGAGCAGCCGGGGCGAAATTCTTCTCGCGACAGGCAGGAATAACCACCGCCAGCATGTTGGCACTCTACGGACCGGCGATCTATTTCGACGGAATCCTGCAAAAAAGCTCGCTCGGATTCTTTCTCATGGCGTCCCTGCTGCTACTGGTCGCAATCTACGGACAACAGGGGCATAGATGGGCAGTAGCCTTGGCGATGGGCATCACCCTAGGACTGCTCTCTCTAACACGCGAAAACGCATTGGCAGTAACCCCCGTCGTCGCAGCATGGATCCTGTGGAGAACAGTGAGCGACACACTCCCGGAGAACGACCGACACACAGTGGATGACCGGCACGCAGTGGACGACCGGCAAACTGTAGCGTGGCGAGATCGTGCCATACACCTGGCACTCTTCGCTGCAGGAATGATCCTCATATTGTCACCGGTCGCACTGCACAATTATGACCGGGGCGGAGCGTTTTCCGTCACAACCTTCCAGATGGGTCCGAATTTCTACATGGGAAACCACACCGGGGCCGATGGTCGATACGCACCGATGATCCCAGGACGGGAAACACCCGAATATGAACGGGCCGACGCAACCGCACTGGCGGAGCAGGATATGGGGCGATCACTCCAACCAAGGGAAGTCTCGGACTATTGGATGAGACGAGCATGGGCGGATATCCGCAGCGACGTCTGGGGATGGGGGAAAATGCTGGGGATGAAGTGGTGGCTGACCTGGAATCGATACGAAATTCCGGACACGGAAAGCTACTACATCTATCGCGACGGGTCCGGAACGTTGAGCGCCCTGGGGAGGGTCTGGCATTTCGGGGTGCTGTGTCCGATGGGCGTGCTGGGAGCAATATGGGCCTGGCCGAAACGCAGGGAAGTGTGGGTACTCTACACGCTCACAATCGTGATGGCCGTCGCGGTGGCGGCCTTCTATGTGTTCGGACGATATCGCTACCCACTGGTTCCGATCATAGCCATCTTCGCAGGGTACGCCGCAGTCCAAACCTGCCGACGCGCGGAGGCAGGAGCACTATGGGGAAACACCCCATCACACCGACGATACCGACAGCACCCACGGCACCGACGATACTGGCGATACTGGCAAAACTGGGTCGCGATCGGGCTGGCCATCAGCTCAACCATATGGGTCAACTGGCGGGTGAATCCTGAGCAGTCTTTGAACGCAGGACAGCTCGGAAATCTCGGGGCAGCACTCGCCACAAGCGGACGCATCGAAGAATCCGTACCCTATTTCCAGCAGGCGGCGGACATGCTCCCAAAAGCCCCCCGATTGCGACAGTTTCTGGCCGATGCACTTTCGATGACGGGCCGGTATGGCGAGGCGATCCCGCATTATCAGGCTGTACTTGAATTGCAGCCGGATCGACCACTCGCAGATTTCAACCTGGCCGTCGCACTTGAAGCCGTGGGTCGGACGAATGACGCCCTGAAGCACTATCAACACGCATTAACGCTCAATCCAGACGATTCCGAGAGCATGTCAGCCATCAGGCGATTGACGGGAAATAGATCGCTCAAACCATAAAACGTGGTTGACCGGTCATTTATACGGACCTACCTATTCATCGGGCAAACATTCGGCGGCGGAGATACCGACAAGAGAGGTAGGCGTCTCCGCGCGATCCAACACCGGGCGTGCGTTACCGAGAAAAAATCGGGGTTTTGGATAGAAATCAGGGCAGGTCAGAAACCGGAGTATTGAGCGATGAAGCGATTCTTGGCGATTGGGGCGATGGCAACCATACTGGGCATCCATGGCTGTGGAACGGGCGTGGGCGGTGGCGTGCTGGATCAACTGACATCGCTGCTGGATGCGGATGGCGACGGATTCCCCGAACTGACGCCGCCAGAGGGTGTGGCTGATACCGTGAACGAGATGGTGGCAATCTCGCTGACCAACGAAATCACGCGGGCCCAGGCAGAGCAACTGGTCGGGCAGGAAATCCCGAGCATCGTCAATGTGGCCGTCGATATCACCCTGACGCTGCAATACGCGGACGATAAGGAAAGCGTGTACACAGGAACCCAAGGCCTCGAGGCGTTCACGCTCGCTTTTGAGGCGTTTTGCCCTGAGACCGTGATCGCCTCCTTCCGCCTGATCGCGACGGCTCCGATTGTGGGGACGGTTCTGGACCAGACCATGACGTTTACTGCATCACAGGTCGCCGGAGAGGGTGACGCCCAGTTCGAGTGCGGGACCGTGATCGAGATTCGCTCATTCCTCAACGACTTCGGCCAGCCAGACGTGGATATCAACATCACGGACCAGTGATAAACTGGTCGTCGCCGATCTTGCCAAGATGCGCGGAATATGGCTGGGGCAGCAAAACCACGCAATCTGTATCGTGGAACGGCGACCATCCTGCATGACATAAACGACGACGGGCAGCAACCTGTCGAGCGTAGCCAGCCGAAACCGACAGTTGGCAGCCCTTTCCAGCTCAGCCAGGGACATGGGCTTGAACAACACAGCCCACTCTCATATCCTGCATCGACGGACAGAAAATCGCCGGTATAGTCCACGCAACGCGCGTTCCAGAGAAGGAAACGCGTCCACGATGCAAGGCAGGAGTGGCCCATGGCAGTTGAAGAACAGGTTCTCGTCGTCAAACGCAGCGTCTTCGAGCAGGTAGGAGCCTTCCAGGGCCTGACCTTCGACCCCGAGCGATACCTCAACGCATTCTTCGCCCAGAACGTCCAAAGCTCCCAGAACTCCAACAGCCTCCCCAGCTTCATGCTCAGATCGCTCGCGGAGACCGACCCCACCCACAAACAGCTCATCCCATACGTCATCATGATGCACGACGGGAAGGTGCTCAGCTACGTCCGCGGCAAACGCGCCGGCGAAACACGACTCGTCGGACGCAGATCGATCGGCATCGGTGGACACATCAACCCCATCGACGACATCAGCCCCATCGATCACAACAACCCCGTCAACGACAAAAACCCACATTCGAAGACCGATTTCCGCCAGGTCTACTTTGCAGCCGTCAGGCGCGAGGTGGAAGAGGAAATCAACATCGCCGGGGGCATCCCATCATCAATGGGCGATAGCAATCGCGTGGTCGCACTGATCAACGACGACTCCACCGAGGTCGGCCAGGTACACCTCGGGATCGTCCACCTCTGGAATCTGGATTCAGACGCCGTCGAAAAACGCGAGCAGATGATCACGCAGATGGCCTTCACGACCCCGACCGAGCTACAGGCAGACCGGGAGAGTCTCGAAACCTGGTCGCAACTATGCCTGGACCACCTCGACGAAATGTGCACCTCAATCGCACCAGCGCGGTAACGCCCAGATCAGTGACGCCCCAAGTTGATGACGCCCCATCTTAACGCCTGCGGAGGCCCATCAGCCACAGACCGGTGAACGACATCAGGGTCACCATGCCCATGCCCGCCCCGCAGAGACTTCCGAACAGTGATCCGAGTCCGTTATTGATGATGAGGTCGTTGCCCATATTTCCGGGTTCATTCCCATTTTCACCATCACCGACCTGAGCGAGCTGGAAGGTGTTCACGGTGTCGAATTCGATAGGTCCGCTGCTTGCGACCCGTCCTGACCGCGAGATGGCTGGCTGCTCGATCACGGGCGGAGTGTTGAAGAGTGGCGATTCGCCCTGCCCCCGGATAACGAGTTCGCCCACGCGTTCCGTACCAGCACCGAGCGTGAGTTCCCAGTGGCTTACGCTTCCGTCGCAGCGGATATCCAGCGTGGCGCGGCGTTCGAGGGGTTGATCGCCAAGGTCCGGGTTGAAGACAAATTCGGGATCGAGCGTCATCTCGTCGGCAGAGAGCGTGGTGTAGAGGCGTGTCATGTAGAGGTCGCCGTCGAAGACTTCGACCGTGCGGGCGAACGGCTCGACGACCGTCGTGTTCAGTTCTGCAATGATGTTTACAGTGGCTGCTGAAAGGCGATCTTCTCCGAAGATTTCGCGGAGGACTGGTGTGTTGAAGTAGACAGACTGGCCGACGTCATCGGAGACCGGCAATTCACGTCCGAGGATTTCCAGGGACTTGCTCTGGGGGATAAATGCGCTGAACAGGAGTCGATCGAAGAATTCGTCCGTACCAGCTGCCTGCAGCGCGGTGATTTCAGATTCGAGGTCGCTGGCTGACGGCAGGAGACCGATGACGTCAAGATCGCGTCCGGCGTAGTCTGTGGCGAACCCCTGTCCGCCAGCTTCGTTCATGGCTTCTGTGATGAGTGTCTGGTAGTTGGCGTATGCGTTCAGCGTTCCCGAGAACCAGTCGAGGCGTGTGTAATTCGGTTCGACGTGGAGGTAGTTGGATGGGACCGCCCGGGCGGATCCGAGTACCCACGCGATGACGCCCATGTCCGGCTGGGCTGCCA
The DNA here is from genome assembly GCA_024275565.1 of Planctomycetota bacterium. Taxonomy (GTDB): domain Bacteria; phylum Planctomycetota; class Phycisphaerae; order UBA1845; family UBA1845; genus JAJRYY01. The sequence goes on along the minus strand of JAJRYY010000022.1, from coordinate 2,967 downwards.
CGGCCGTCAGGCGTATCGGGATCATGGGGTTGTCGCTTTTGTATTTGAGAATCAGCGGCTGAATGTCGCCGACGCCCTGGTCCTTCTGGAGCTTGACTGCCACGAAATTCATACCCTCCTCGACGTATGGGCGAATGAGATCAACGCCGCGATCGGTGAGGTCATAGTCGTTCTCTTCCAGCCAGGTAGCCAGTGCTTCGGCGTCCTCGCTGCTTACCACCTCAACGTCGAAGGGTCCGACAGCAAAGGCTGCCAGCACCTCGACAGCTCCGTCGTCGCCTGCTTCCTCTGCCAGGGCGTCATTGACCGCGTTCACCGGGCCGAAGAATTGTGCGCAGGGTTCGCCGTTGACGTCGAGGATGAACTGGGGGCGGGTGGCTGGTTCGAGCGTGGAGAAGACCAGGTCGCTGCCGACCGAAACTTCGGGAACTCCGGGTACGGGGACGACCCATGAGAAATCTTCGGCGTCACCGGCGTACTGAATGAGTACGACGGCTGTCACCTGATTTCCGTCCTGACGAAAGATGATCTGTTCGCCAGCCTGGTTGATGGGTACCAGTTGGCAGAAGAATCCGCCACATGCGCTGGCAGGAGTGTCGTGCTTGAATATTATCAGTGTAGCTGCTAATGTCAGTGTGAAACCAATGGTTCTGGTCGGCGAATATCGGCGCATCTGAGAAACTCCCTCTTCGTTGATACCTGTGTTCGAGAACGGCGCACCCCGCGCTCGTGGTTGTGTGGTTATGATACGTCTGCTCCATGTGTCGTGTCGATTGCGGTGTTGTCGACTGTGGTCATCGGATTGCATGACGCAAATGATGATTTTCGGTGCCTGATCATCTACGGTCTGATCATCTACGGTCTGATCATCTACGGTCTGATCATCTACGGTCTGATCATCTACGGTCTCCCCATCGACCGGGCCGGTGCTGTGGCTTGCGGTCTGCTTACAGTGTACACCACGCGGAGCGTCAAATCCAGAGAAAAGCCAATTATTTTAGGAAAAAGTTTGGCCACTCATGGTATGGCGTTTTTTGGCGAATGGCCTGCGTTTTGCTTCTGGATCACCGTCTGTCTGGGGGTAAAAACACCACAGGGATCTCCGGAATCGATCCGAAGATCCTGCGGTCCCCCAACTCTGATTGCTCACGACACCCCTGTCATGAGCGTTCGACCCCCCAAGGCCAGTGGCGACCCAGCAAAGCCGCCGCGTCCGGCAACTGTGATCGCTGTGGTTGGCTCCCCAACAAACACACGCCGGACAGGTCTCGTGTAGCATGGTGCGTGCCAGTTTAGCCCGACATTGTGAACAACGGTTCAAGCTATTGTTAATAAAGGGTTTATGTGAGATAGGAGGTGAATGACCTGCTGCGGAATGTGACGAAATATGGGCTATATTACCCGGACCACATGGGGCATCCGGGTAATATAGCCCAATAATGTACCGCTCATGCCAGGTAACACCCAGCCGGTCTACGTCATCACTGTGTCAGCACGCTTTCAGCCAGGCCTACCAGTTCTTTGACGTGCGAGACGGAGGAGGCGAACAGGTCTTTCTCGGCGGGTGTGAATTCCACTTCGATGACCTTTTCGACGCCGTTCTTGCCGAGCATGCAGGGGACGCCGACGAAGTAGCCGCCGACGCCGTACTCGCTGTCACAGAAGGCAGCACAGGGGAGGATGCGGCGTTTGTCCTTGACGATGGCTTCCACCATCTGGATCGTCCCGGCTGCTGGTGCGTAGTAGGCGCTGGTGCCCATCAGTTTGACGAGTTCGCCGCCGCCCATTTTCGCTCGGTCGATGATTTCGGTCAGGCGAGCTTCGGGGATCAGCTGCGTGACGGGGATGCCAGCCACCGACGTGTATCGTGGTAGCGGGACCATGTCGTCGCCGTGTCCGCCCATGAGCAGGGCTGAGATGTCTTCGACGGAGCAGTCGAGTTCCATGGCGATGAAGGTGCGATACCGTGCGATGTCGAGGCAGCCTGCCTGTCCGACGATTCTCTGCGTGGGGAAGCCCGTTTTCTTCCATGCGGTGTAGACCATCGCATCGAGGGGGTTGGAAACGATGATGCAGACAGCCTCTGGTGAGTGCTTTGCGATCTGTTCTGAGACGGACCCGACGATTTTGACGTTGGTCTGGATGAGGTCGTCGCGACTCATGCCGGGTTTTCGCGGGATACCGGCTGTGACGACCACGACATCGCTGCCGGCGGTTTCGGCGTAGTCACTGGTTCCGGTGATGTTTGCGTCGAATCGCTCGACGGGTCCGCATTGTGCGAGGTCGAGGGCTTTTCCTTTGGTTTTGTCGGCGAAATCGGGGATGTCGAGGAGGACGATGTCGCCGAGTTCCTTGGAGGCTGCCCAGAAGGCGCAGCTTGCTCCGACGTTTCCTGCTCCGACGATGGTGATCTTGGCGCGTTTCATGGTGTGATTCTCCTATTGTTGCGTACTCACTATGTTGCCAGCCCACACTGTTGTGCGTCTGCGAGTATAGCAGTCTGCGCTTACCTGCCAACCCGGACCATCCGCTCTGTATACAACAGGAAAAAGTACAATGTCACCTTTTGCCGGGCGTCTCTCGGTATCGTACGGTTTCTCTTGTGATGGTCCGCACTGATAACCCTGCAGCGGCGGGCGATGCCCACCCTACGGTCACGACGGGGTTCCGCATTCCGGGCAGATACCGCTTTCGTTTCCTGACAGATCGTACGCACAGTTCAGGCAGATTGGGATGTTCATAGCGACGAGTCGTTCGCGGAGGAATCGCCGGTACTGATGTCGCCAGATCGCCGGGGACGATAAAGTTTCAGGGCGTAACGCGATATTGGGCGAAACTGCACTGCCACGTTCCTGATTCTTGCACCGTTCCCGTCTTCGACCTGTGTATAAATGTTTTTACCTGTTTTACCTGTGTTTCACTCTGTCATTCCTTACGATGGTTCGTCTCAGACTGTGACAGGTTCTG
>JAJRYY010000021.1 GCA_024275565.1 Planctomycetota bacterium | reverse complement strand
TGGCTTGGGCTTCATGGAATCCGTCCCGTATTGCAAGGTTTTGACCGTTCGTCCGTGGTTTCCTTGCAAATTATACACGCTACCAATCGCCATTTCACGCTTAAATAGTAGCGTTTTCGAACTTTTTCAGGGACGACTAATTCTGGAATTGACAGTAAATCTGAAATCAACAGGGGCGGATCCTCGGATCCGCCCTTTTTCTATAACCGCAATGTAATTGCAACGAATCAGCAAGAACGACACGCCCGCATCACTGAGTCTCTGTATCAGGTCTCTAAATCAGGCCAGGATTTGGCCTCTTAATCAAGCCGAGGATCGAACCCATAATACTCACGCCCCGCTCTGCGCAACGCCCTGACCGTCTGCAACGCCCGATCGTGTCGCAACAACCGCTCTTCAACAGAGAGCGACATCAGATATTCCAGCTGCGCCATATCCACGCCACCCTCACGCGCAGCACGCCACTTCGGACCCTCATCCAGTCCATCCACCATCACAATACGTCCACCAGCAAGACACTCCAAAATAACTAAACTTCCGAAACCGTCACACGCATCGCCTCTTCCAGCGTCGTCTGACCGTGCATCGCCTTCTTGACCGCGTCCTGACGCAACATAATCGCACCATGCTCCTCAGCATAGGTGTGCAAACGCTCCGTCGACGCTTTCTCCATCACAAGATTGCCCATCCCCGTATCGATCGTCACAAGCTCATAAATACCCACACGATCGAAATAACCCGTCCGACTGCAACGAGCACACCCCGTACCTCGAAAAATCTCAACATCCCCACGCTCCTCCGGAATCCCCATCAGCTCACGCTCAGTCGCATTCGCAACCGTCGCCTGCTTACAGTTCGTACAAATCCGCCGCACCAGACGCTGCGCCATCACCCCGATCAACGCACTCGACACCAGAAACGGTTCGCACCCCATATCCAGCAACCGCGTCAACGCCCCGACCGCCGAATTCGTATGCACCGTCGCAAACACCAGATGACCCGTCAGCGATGCCTCCAGCGCAAGGTGCGCCGTCTCCACATCACGCACCTCACCAACCATTATCACATCCGGGTCGTGACGCAAAATACTCCGCAACGCAGACGCAAACGTCACCCCATACTCAGAATCCACCTGAACCTGATTGATCCCGCCAATCCTGTACTCCACCGGATCTTCAACCGTGATGATGTGCTTCCCAATTTCGTTAATCTGCTGCAAGGCTGCATACATCGTCGTCGTCTTACCACTCCCCGTAGGACCGGAAATCAGAATGATCCCGTGCGGACGCTGAATCAATCGCTCAAACCCCTGCCGCGTCTCCACCTCCATCCCCAACTTCGTCAAATCGACATTCGAGCGGTCCATATTCAACAACCGCATCGTCACACGCTCACCATGCACCGTCGGAATAACCGCCACACGAACATCAATATCCTGCTCAAAACTCCGCTGTGTAAACCGGCCATCCTGCGGCTTGCGACGTTCGGTGATGTCCATACCACTCAAAATCTTGATCCGCGACACGATCCCGCTATGCGCCTCCGTCGGAAACGCACGCGACTCGATCATCCGCACGTCAATCCGCAACCGAACACGAACACGGTCCGATTCCGGCTCCACATGAATATCACTCGCCCGCCGATCGACAGCCTCATCCACCACACTATCGACAGCCTCCGTCACATTCAGACCCGCCGCAGACACTTCAGCCGTAGCACGAAGCGGTATCGCACGCTCAACCACACGGGCACCACGCGATCGCGCAGTCCCATAAAACTCGTCATGAACCTCTTCAATCTGATACCTGGGACTCACCACATACTGTACAGGACGATCGAAGTGCTCACCCAAGGCAGAACGCACACTCGCATCCGCAGGGTCAGCCACAGCAACCACAAGCTGCCCACCAACCTCCCCAAACACCACACACTGCTTCCGACGCGACACATTCTCAGGCAGACTCAACACCCATGGCTGACTCGGACGACGACGCGTCAAATCCAGATACCGCAACCCATACAACTCACCATACGCCTGAGCAACATCCGCATCACTCAGCACATCCTTGAAAATGAGCATCTCAACCGGAGGCAGACCAGCCATCTGCGATTCAAGCAGCAGCGAACCCGCCGCAGAACGCGAAAGCATTCCCCGCTCACGCAACCGCATCAGCACCTTCGATTCAGCATCAATCGCAGCTAGCACATCATCGCTCCCTAAGAACCATGCCCGACCACAACGATACAAGCATCGTCATCATTCGGATGCTCCGCACGATGACGCTCAAAAACGCCAACAATCCGCTGAAGAATATCCGAAGACGACCCAAAGGCATCCTTCTCCAGAAGCATGTCATGCAGATTCTGCGAACCAAACGCCTCACCAGCAGCATTCGCAACCTCGACCAGACCGTCCGTATGACAGATCAAACGAAACTCTGACGGCAAATCCATCTTGCTCACTTCATACCCATACTGATCGTCGATCCCCAATACCAGCGATGGCTGATCCAGCGTCACAAGACGACCCGCACCCGCCAACAGCAACGGAGCAGGACCACCCGCGTTAATGTACGCAACATGCCCTTCCGACAAATCCATACAAAGCAGCGCACACGTCACCATCTGTCGCCCCTGCCGGGAAGCCATCGTCGAATTCACAGCCGACATGATCGCACCCAGATCGCGCGTCCCACCTTCCACCGTCAGAGCAGTCCGTATCGCAGAGCGTATACCATTCGCCTGAATCAACCCCGCAACCCCATGCCCCCCACCATCGACCATCAGCACATACACACACTGATCCCCAGCGTGAATCACATCGCAAAAATCACCACATCGACCGCGACCGCCAAGCAGCTTCACCACAAGATCAAACGACGAACTCGATTCAGGTGCAACCGTCATCGCAAGCTGCAACTTACGAAGCGTCTGCAACCAGGTGGCCGATACGCCGCTGGATCCACCCCCACCGCCGTTGGGTTTCTGAGCAAGCTGCAGGGCAGCCTCCGCCATCAACGCTCCAAGGTGCGCACCAGACGCAGCAATCTCATCCAGCCCGCCCGCTCCAAACGCCGGTCCTGCAACGCGATCCACATACACGACCCCCACAACCTCACGCCCGTGCAACAGCGGAGCAACCAGCCCCGACCCCGCAAAACCGGATTTCCCCTCGATCGCACCGCCCTGCTCAGGATACCGACCTGCCACAGATTGAAGGAACGACGAATAGACGAACGTCCGACTCACCGGCGTCAGCGCGACGCCCGTCGCCGGCGTCAATCCACGATGCGCAACAATCCGCAACTCCTTCTTGCTCTCACCCCGAAGCGCCACAAAACCACGATCAGCCTGCATCGAAAGAAGCAAACGCCCCAACGCAGCAGCAGCCACATCCTCCGCCCGGGCAGGGTACGCAACATCTGATCCGAGCGTCGCAAGCATCTCCACGCGTTCCAGCGGCAACGTCACAGGCTGACGGGTCTTCACCCATTCGGTCCCCGCAGGATCCACCCTGTCCGGCGTCATGAACGATGGATCGGGTGCATCCTGTCGAAAACTGTCGTCCAGATACTCGAACAATCGCCCGCCGATCCGAACCATGTCACCGTCGGTGAGAAGTGTTTCAGAAATCACCTGCCCGTTGACAACCGTTTTGTTGCGACTGCCAAGATCCCGGACCCGAAACCGTCCATCCGGATCGCGGTCAAAACGTGCGTGCTCCCGGGATGCGAGGTCGTCTGAGATACAAATCTGACAGGACTCCGATCGACCCACAAGAAATTTCTCATGCCCAATCGCAACGGTTTGAAACAATCCGCGGTCATCAAAATATCGTAAAAGTGCCATAACCCCCATCCTACCCCCCCACTCCCACCCCGCAAGATAAATCGAACCAACTGGGCGAAACTTAAACTGCACCTGACACGCCAATCCGGAGGCATCATCAATTCCCATCCATCACCAAATACAATTCAAACATCGGGGCAAATTCCCTTGACACAAGACAACAGCCATGCCACCCTCTCGAACGAAGTAGTTGTCGAGGATAGCACTATTATCCAAGAGAGCCCGATGCCCACACTTCAAATACCAAAAGACCACAATTGTACTTCGTGGTTGCTGGGCATTGCTCGACTAGATCGAAAGCGCCACAGTGAGATGCTTAGGCCGCATTAACCCTACAAAGTGATGCCAAGACGAACGAATACACTCTGGTCGGAAGAAGAATGTATTGTCGTGCTCTCGCTCTATTGCCAGATCCCGTTTGGAAAATTTGACAAAACCAATCCTCTGGTCATCGCAACGGGTGAACTTATTGGCAGGACGCCATCATCGGTCGCACTCAAACTCGTCAATTTCGCCAGCCTCGATCCATACCATCAAAAGCGAGGCGTTTCCGGTATGTGCAACGTCTCAAAGTTAGACCGTCAGGTATGGGCGGAGTTCTACGGGCAATGGGATAAACTCAGCGATTCATTTATAGCGACTGAGCTTGTGTCCGGTGACTCCAAGCGTTTCAAATCACCGCCGTTATCGACAACAATGGATCGTGAAACTGAAACTACGGAAATCCGCACCGTCCGTCGAGGTCAGGCTTTTTTTCGCAATTCAGTTCTTGCAGCACATAACTTTCAATGCTGTATCACAGGAATCCAATGCCCGGATTTACTACGCGCCAGCCACATTATCCCATGGTCGGTCTCGTCTATAACTCGGCTCGATCCTACCAATGGTCTATGCCTGAACACCTTGCATGACGCAGCTTTCGATCGAGGATTGATGACGTTAGCGGACGATTTCACATTGACGTTATCATCGACACTTCAGGAAATGATGCCTTCGTCGGTTTATACGGAATACTTTGATAAGTACGCCCGTTGCCCAATACAACTCCCCGATAGATTTACACCTGATCCTCAATATCTTGATTATCATCGCACCCACATATATCGGAGTTGATCCAGTCGACGCACGCTCCGAGGCGCGATTGGGGTGCAAGAACCGGGGGAATGTCCAAACCGGAGATAGTCGTCCGATCCTTGGCGCACCGTCTGGGGTATCGGTTCAGACTTCACCGAAAAGACCTTCCGGGAAAACCTGATCTCGTTTTCCCCGGACGGAGAAAGATCGTCCTTGTTCACGGATGCTTCTGGCACCAGCATCCGGGCTGCCGATACGCCACAAAACCGTCCACGCGTGCGGAATTCTGGGCTGAAAAGCTGGACGGCAACCGAAAACGCGACCAACGCGTCCAAAGAATGCTTCGCCGCCTTGGATGGGACGTTCTGGTGGTGTGGGAGTGTGAAATCCGGCACTCGGAATCGCTCGCAACTCGTCTCTGCAGCTTTCTCGCGGACCCCGTCCTTTCGGCTTGAAAAATCCGCAAAGCCTCATCCACTCGGCGGTAGCAACGCCCATCACAACAACCCAATACTCGACGAATGGTCGCTCAAACGGCATAATGGACGCTGAGGCCCGCAGGGGGTCCGACCAGAAAATCGTGGACAGCCCGACATCGCCTGGGGCGATCCGCAAGACAACGACATGGGACGATTCGCGTGATTAGATTCCGCATCCCGGAAAACCAGACCGAGATCAACGTGGAGAGCGCCTACCTCTTCGGAAGCGACGGCGTCCCCCTCCGCGCCGACATCGAAGTTGCGGACGGATTCCTCAAGTGCAGCAAACGGGTCGCTGGACCGGCGGGGCTTGGCATCGTATGGAATATCCCGGACGTCGGGGAAGTCCTCGTCGAATCCGTCCGAGTGCAGGACCGCAGCGAACCCTACACCCTCACCCTCGAGCTTGCCCGTGGTCAACTGATGCGGCTGCATCACAAACGCGAAGACTGGGGCCTGCTCGATTGCCCGGACATCAAGTCGATCGACGAGGAAATCAGCAGCGCCGGAGAAATGCTGGTGGATGCACTCTGTGCGGACGATCCAACATCCGCACATCTTTCCGGTCTCAAAGCGCTCACCCATTGTATGATCTGTGCGGACCAGATCACCCACTTCCACGCATCCATCCTCCTTGACCGTCGCCGCGAAACCGCAGGATTCGGACGACACATCTTTGGCTGCGAGGTCGATCTCAGTGCCCGCCCGGAATCGCTTGCGGACGCGATCACGCGCGGCTTCGACTTCGTGACGCTCCCTCTGCACTGGCGAAACACCGAACCCAAGGAACGCAACTTCCGATGGAAACCGCTCGATGCGTGGGTTGACTGGTTGAGTAAAAACGGCGTCCCCGCACGGGGTTCGAACCTGCTCTGCCTTCAGGAACACAGCGCTCCGGACTGGCTTCGCATCTGGGAAAACGATTTCGAGACGATTCGAAGCCTCGTCACCGACCATGTGCGGAAGGTGGTCAACCGGTATGGTCGCCACATTCAGGTGTGGGACGTTATCTCCGGAATTCACGCTCCGCACGCGTTGAATTTCAACTTCGAGCAGCTTATGGAGCTGACCCGGATCGCTGCCCACACGACCAAGCAGCTTGCTCCGCGTTCCACGACCATCATCGACCTCGTCGCACCGTGGGGCGAATATTACGCCCGCAACCCAAGGACGATCCCGCCGATGCTCTATGCAGACATGGCGATCCAGAGCGGGATCAATTTCGACGCCCTCGGTCTGCAATTCTGCTTCGGACCGCAGCAGGATGGCTGCTTCGCGCGCGACCTGTTTCAGATTTCCACCCTGCTCGACCGATTCGGTGCACTTGGCAGACCCATCCATATCACCAGCGTCGTCGTTCCCTCGACCACGAAACCCGATGGAACTCCATCTGCCTCCACGACCAGTACAGAAAGCTCCTCTGGAACCGATACGGACGGATTTGGAATGTGGAATGAGTCGACCCAGGCGCGATGGTTGCGATCGTTTTGCGAGATCGCCCTGAGCAAGCCGTTTGTCGATACGGTCTGCTGGCAGGCGCTTCGCGACGGGGCATCCAATCTCGTTCCCCATGGCGGACTCCTCACTGCTGAGAATGCACCCAAAATGTCCTTCGGCGAGATGGTGAAGGTGCGTCAGGAAATATCCCCCAACTTCACTGCTTGAGCATTGTGCGATGGTCCCATTCCCATGCGACGGTGCAGCATCCTGCGACAAGCTGTTCAGGCGTGACGTATCCTCGCTGCAAGGTTGGACCGCAGTCATCGCCATAGCCATTGGCGTGGTGTTTCTTTCGATGCGCTTCACCAGCGATCCGTACCCGTCTGCTGGTATGGACAGGTCGGTGAAAATGGATCCGAACTCAGCCAGTGTGGCGGAGCTTATGACGCTTCCGAGGATCGGCAAGACAACCGCCAGGCGCATTGTTGCGTATCGCACGCAGCGCGAACGTGAGAAGCCGGTCTTTCGGTCGGCAGACGATTTGCTGACTATTCGTGGTATTGGTCCCAAGACAATTCTCCAACTCTCGGCCTATCTGACATTTCCCGACACGGATCGCCCTGCGTCTGGCCAGTAGGATGGCAGTACAGCCTCGTAGCCTTCTGGTCGCCGCCATGCCAACGCCATCAAATCGCAGAACTCCGGATCGTTCTTCAGGATGTAGCGGATTCGTCGTATGAGTCTCCGCTCGGTATACAACACATTGGAAAAATGCGATCGCGTCTGCCGGGCGATGACACGGAGCGGCGTGCGCAGATCTTCGCTGGGAATGAGCAGGCGATCGTCCACGATACGCTTCAGGAGCGTGCTTCGGTGTGTTGTCTGCGTGTCGTAGCGACCAGCCATGCTGGCTGCCTTCCGGACTGCATGCTCATAGATCCGACGCATGGTTGCACCAATGGTGTCTGAGGAATGGCACTTGTTGAGGAGATAGCGTTCGCGCCTGCGTCCCTCATTGTCGCGATAGTTTACATCTCGGTTCAGAGAGTAGACTTTGATGCGTTGATGGTATGGGATCTTGAAGTGGTTTCGCGGAATGTTCACGGTTGCGAAGGCTTTGAAGAATGCTCGATGGACGGCGTTCTGGATTCTCCGGATGGCGTAGGCTGCGAATGCGATGCCTGACTCCGGGTTAAAATGTGCGGCTGCCCTGCTCAGCCCGATGCAGCCTTCCTGGAACAGGTCGTCCCACTCGCGATCGTGTTTTGGCGCCTGGCGGGCGGAAATGAACCGCTTGAGGTGGACCACGACAAGTCCGATATTCTCTTCGACCAGGCGACGCTGCTGTGAGGTGAGCGTTGCGATTCCGAGTGGCGGCATTCTGGGAAGGCGTACTGGCTGGACAGCTCCGGGTGCTTGTGTGGCGTTTTCTTGTGCTTTCTGGGCGTTTTCTTGTGCTTTCTGGGCGTTTTCTTGTGCTTGTGTGGCGTTTTTTCCTGCTGGCAGGACGGTTTTATGTGTAGGCGCAACGGTTGACATTGGAGGGTCCCCTTTCTGGTTTTGTCCCCGTACCCGGCGGCGTACTGGAAATGACCGCCCGGTCCACTCAATACTAACATACACCATACTACGGTGATATGCAAGTTTATTTTTCGGTATATTTTCGGGCCACCTGTAGTGGATTTCTGTAACGTTTTGTGTGGCCAGTGGTTGGGCCATGTCTGGGTGCTGAAAAAAATGTTCTGAATCTTGAAATTTTGGTGGGAAATGGGTTGGGGACGGGGTTGGTCCGCACAGCGGACCCTACTTTGCTCTCTCCCGTTCACATCGCCGTCGATACTGTCATGTACCCGACGGGGTGTCCCGATTGAAGATGGGGCTGGGGTTACAGGTTGAAAGTTGCGTTTAAGCTTTTGTGGTCGGTGGGGTCGTGGGTCAGGGGGGTGATGGCGATGTACCCGTCGAAGACGGCTTCTACGTCCGTGCCGGCGGTGATGGTCCTGTTTTCGTAGATGCCGCAGTATTCATAGGTGCGTGCCACGCCAGTGTCACCGGTATTATCGGTATTATCGGTTCCTGCTGTTTTGTATGCGATGGGGATGGTGTCTTGTGAGAGGGGTACGACGCGGATGCCCTTGGGCTTCTGACCGGGGTTCAGTGTTGGGAAATTGACGCTCCATGATGTTTGCGGTGTGTTTGCGTGCTTGATGAACTGGGGGATGAGCGTGGTGGCGAGTTTTGTGGTTGTTGGCCAGTGGATTTCGGAATCCTGGTAGTACATGCTGGAAAACGCGACTCCGGGGATGCCAAGGATGGCTGCCTCGCGTATGGCAGCGATGGTGGCGGACATGGCGACGTCTGTGACGCTGATGTTTGCACCTCGGTTGATTCCGGAGAGTACGCAGTCGATCGGTTCGGTCGCCAACTCTGCCACGGCAAGTCGGACGCAATCCACGGGCGTCGCGTCTACGGCGTACAATTCGCCCAGACCTTCGATCGTTTTTCGATGGACCTCGATGGAACGGGCGAGGCAGGAGGCGTGCGACTGGCGGGACTGCTCGCGGAGGGGGGCGACGATCGTGATGCGATGTTTTGTGTCGAGGGCGTCTACAGCGTGTTTCAGTGCAAGAAGCCCCGGAGCGTCGTAGCCATCGTCGTTGGTCAGGAGGATGTGCATGGATCGCCTTGTGGCAGGTGAGTCATCGCGCTAGACGACCAGGCCTGTTACTTTTGCTTCAAAGGCGAGAGATCCGTCGACGATGCCCTGGGTATCGCAGATGATGCGGCGACTTCTGGCGTCGAAGCGTTTGCATAGCAGCCACATCGTTGCGGGGGGTGAGACGGTCAGGCGGAATTTGCAGTCGTCGACGCCGCCGTAGCCCACGAACCCCTCAAAATCGGGGAGGCAGTAGCGTTCCATGTAGGCAGCGAGGTGCGCGGCAGCCTCGAGCATGAGCACGCCCGGGAGGAGGGGTCTTCCCGGGATGTGGGCCTTGCACCACCACGCGTCCGGATCGACGTTGACTTCCGCGATGGCTTCGCCCGTGTCGTTGTCGAGATGGACGATTCTGCTGAGGAGCATGAACTCGCCCCGCTGTGGAAGCCGTTCGTAAATCTGCTCCCGTGTGTACTGGGTCTTTTCGAGGTCGTAATCTTCAAGATTCAGGATGAACGCGCGTGGCATTTCGTCTGGTACCCCAATGGCATTTCAGTCGACAACAGAAGACCGATTCAACGATGCAACACGGAAGAACCACACGCCTATGACGCTTGGACGGCGCTGGGCAGACGGAAGGTGTGCTGGCTGAGGGCGTTTTTCCGACAGATTCCGGTCGTCCGGAACCCTGGTCGGCCCACAGTGGTGGTCAGGCCACGCGTCGCGATCAGGACTCTGAAGGGACCGATCGGACTTCGAGCACCTTCTTGCGGACATCCTGCGCTGCGGTTTTCACGTCCTGCATTGCTTTTCGGACGCGTGTTCCTGCTGCCTTGTTTCCGCCGACAGCTTTCGCGACATCTTCCTGAGCTGCTTCGACGATTTGTTTGAGTGATTCGTAGGCTTCCAACATTACGGGCTTTCTCCCTTTGAACTTTGCTCGATCTCTGAGGATCCGCACCCACCTTGTCGTGGTTATGTACGTCCCCTGATCTTATGTACCCTGACCAGTATTCTGTTCTCTGACCAGTATTCTATTCTCTGACCAGTGTTCTCTGTCGCGGGGAGTTTCGTAACCCCTCTCTTCTGACTCTCTACTAACTCTCTACTGACAGCCTGCTGACTCTACCGCTGACAGCGTGGGGATTTTACTTGGGTGCGAATGGCCCGTAAAGCGTTTTTTGGGCAAAGAACGCGGTTTTTGAAGTATGACGTTGGAACTGGTGGATTTGATCCGGTGCGTCAGAATTGACATAAGCTATTGTTACAGCGTCAGTTATGCATTTTGTTAGTGATTTTGAATACCCCTCTGGAGTGGCTGTCTTTTTGTGGAGGAAAAGTGCGAAATTCGGGCGTGAGCGTGTTCTGGAATTGGATACAGAGCGTGCTGGAATCGGATTGGGTCAAGCGGTCTTGAATTTAGGTCCGATATGCGGGTGAGCGTTTTCTGGTTCTCCGTGTGTCCGGGATTGGGATTTTGACTTCCATGGACCGTGCTGGTGGCGGTCTGGGATCCGAATTCCTGGGTGCCGGACTGGATGCCGGGTGCCGGGTTGATTGCCGGGTGCCGGGTTGATTGCTGGTTGCCAGGTTGATTGCTGGTTGCCAGGTTGATCGTATGGTCAGCCGCGTGTGGCGTCGTCGCTGCTGTTGTTGATGGGCCTACTCTGATGGAGGAAATGGTGTGTTGGGACTGGTGTCGATCGTGATCGGTAGCCTGATCGTTGTGGATCCTCCGAGTTTGCAGCTTATCGAGAAGGCGCGTAGTCAGAAGTTCGAGGTTACAGTCGGGCTTGATGACTCTGGTGGAGCTGCCTCAGAGGTTTCACTGTGGTATACGACGGATGACGCTCGTAGCTGGTTGTTGTTTGAGACCCGGACGATGGGCAACGGTGATGCGGATTCAGTGGCAGGTGCGACGGAAGCGGCTGAGAAGGAACCACATGCTCATATGGCAGAATCTCGATCTCACAGTCATGTTTCGTTCGCTTTTCGGGCGGATGTGCAGGGTTTGTATGGATTTTATGTTGTTGCGGTGAACCCGGGTGGTATGTCCGGGGAAGCTCCTGATTCGGAGACGGTTCCTCACCTCTGGACGTATGTTGATTATGCCCCGCCCGTGCTTCAGTTGCATGGGGTGACGCCGGGCGATCTTTCGAGGGAACCGCGTGAGGTGGATGTGGTGTGGTCTGCGGTTGATTATGGTCTGAAAGCGCGCCCGATTACGGTGTCGTATCGTAAAAAGGGTGGGAACGGTTGGCATACGATTGCGTCGTCTCTGTCGAACAGTGGTCGTTATGTGTGGCGTGTTGAGGATGGGCTGGATGGGGAGGTGATGCTTCGCGTGACGGTTCAGGACCGTGCTGGACATGTGGTTGAGGCGCGTTCCGGATGGGTTGATGTGTCCCGGGTGGCGCCTGCTCCCCGGCGTCTGGATGGTCGTCAGGATGCGGCTGACATGCTGGAAGGGATGAGGGGTCGTGTGGGTGGTGCGCGTGCGTTGCTCTCTGGTCATCCTGCGGGGGTAGCCGGGTTTGTGGATGGTCGTGATGCTACGCTTCGTGATGAGCGTGCCTGGGCGTTGTATCGGAAGGGTTTGTCTCATGCTGCCCGTGGTGAGAATCGGTTGGCATCGTCGCGTTTGCGGGATGCGTTGTCGATTGATCCTACGATGTCTGAGGCGCTTGTCGCGTTGGGTGGGGTGTTGTACGCTTTGGATGATGCTGAGGGTAGCGTGGAATCGTATCAACTGGCACTTCAATATTCTCCGGACTCGCGTGATGCGATGGAGGGGTTGGCTTCGACGTATATTGGTCGTCGAGAGTTCGACAAGGCGGTCCGGGAGCTGAGTCGGATTGTTCGGACGAATCCGAATGATGCGAAGGCGTGGTTGAATCTTGGTGATGTTGCGATTTACCAGGGTGATGAGATATTGGCGCGTCAGCACTACGAGAAATCGCTGACATCGCGGGATGCACCAGCCAGCATCGTAGAGCAATCGAGGGTTCGACTTGCTGATTTGAAACGCCTCGCCAGAGAATTTCGCCAGACGGAGGACACATGGCCCAACCGCCCGCGTTAAAACCTGTTTACCTGGTATATGGGAAGAACCTGTTCGCACGCCGGGCAGCCGTTGCGTCGATCGTTGCGCGTGAGCTTTGTGGAGCTGACCCTTCGGTGAATCTTGTGCGACTTGACGGGAAGTCGGTTGAGGCTGCTGTGGTTCTGGATGATGTTCGGACATATTCGCTTCTGGGCGATCG
>JAJRYY010000020.1 GCA_024275565.1 Planctomycetota bacterium | reverse complement strand
CGCGTTTACGCAAGGTGTGTGGCTGCAAGCAGCTGGTCCGCTTGCGTACAGCACTGCAAACGCATTTGAAAGGCTGCCTCGAACAGGTGGCATAACCCCATGGAGCCGTTCGCAATTTCAACTAAGAATGGCATTGACCCACTGGTCAGACCGTTCGGGGGACACCATATTTAATCCCGACTTATTCCGGCAGCTCGAAGGTCAGCATGATCTGTGCGTGCAGGAGGGGGTACTCGATGCGGACGCGGTAGACGCGGAACTGATCGGCCTTCCACGAGACACGATCGAAGACCGTTCGCACCATGGATGCGTAGTTCTCAACATCGTTTGTATGGATGCGGTCTGCACCCCGGCCCAGCAGTCGTACGGATTCCAACACGTCGATGCGATCGAACTCACGCGTGTGGGCTGTGTCGAGATTCCCTCGTGGACCGGTGCGATATATGTTCAAGGCTGGCGACGCACCAGGCCAGACGTCGTCGTGCAGGAAGACGTCGATGAATGAGACCTTGGCTGGCTCGGAGGGGGTGAGACTGATGAATTCGTCGGTGATGTCTCCGGTGCGACGACGCAGGAATGCTCCGGGCGTGCAGGAACCAATGAAGATGTTGCGTGGATCCTGCGAGGGTGTCTCGTCGTCTGCCAGTGCAACATACACGGAACCGCCATGCCGATACAGCTTGAACTCCGGAAGCGGGGTGGTGCAGAAATCTTCGATGATTGGGACGTTGTCATCGCCCGAGATAGGTTCAGACCGCAAGTTGGTACTCACGACCGGTGAATCCCACGATGGGACGGTGCATCGCTGAGCCCAGATCATCCGGGCAACGCGGGGGGTTAGATGACGCAACCCGACCTTGCCCGTAAAACAGACCGAGTCGCACGTGTTGTCGCCCTTGGATGGTTGAATCAGGCAGGCGATGAAACTGGTATCAACCTGGTGCCCAAGAAGATTGCACATTGCGTCGTGGGCAGCCTTCTTGTTTCTACGCTCGATCCGCTCGCGGACATCAGGCAGCAAACCGCTGATGATGGTGTTGAATGCAGATCGAGAACCACCCAGCTCCTGCACCAGACGCTCAAATTGCTTGACGGAGGATTCTCCTGCGTCAATAAGGTCGGAATCGACCCCCTTACCCCTCGCAGCCTTCAACACCGCCCGCAACCCTCTTGGACCCGGAACGCCGTGACAGACGGCAAGTGGATCCTGCTTCTTGATCGCCCCCACAAGGCGAACCGCCAACGTCTTGTCGATATTCAGGAATCTGGACAATTCGACAGCTTTACTGGGAGCCTCGGGAATCGAGTCGATTGCGGACCGGAACGTCGTGGCAAGATTGGAGCCAACCTCCCCGATGCGCGTTTCCGTCGAAACGTCAGAAAGTGTGTTTCTTTCAACTCGTTCTTTAAATTTCCGAATCATGGCAATCTCAGAATCAGAATGTCATCCACCGGGCATTTACCGCTACCTTGACGACGCACGCCTCTATCATAGCCTCTGCACCACTCAATACAACCATTACCTAAGTATTTGTACCATAAACACTTGCCGTCGACTGACATCCCCGATTCCGGCCTCCGGACGGGTGCAGTTTCGACATGCTGCATGTGTCCGATAATAAGGCTTGCCGTTCCCAGCCTCAGATATTCGCGGTTCGAGATGGAGACCGATGCGATTCAGGTCAAATGTGATCGGCGTCTCCAGATTGGCTTTCCATCCGTTTTAGATGTGATGTTGTGTCTGGGTGTCCGGCTGGCTGGGAGTTTGGGTGTCTGGTGTTGGGGTGATCGCGCCTCAACATTCTTTATCGAGATCGGGTGTCATGGGGTGGCACACCTAAATCATTAGGCTTCGATGCGGGTTGTCTTGCTTGTGTGCAAAATTTCCAGCAGCAGCGCACGCTGTGGTGGAAATGTTGGGAATGTCGAAAAGAACAATGTTGCAGAGTTGGTCATCGTGCCCCTGGCGTTGACAGTGTCAGTCGAAAAACTATCGGATATTCATGATGTGCTTTGGCAGTGATGGTGTCGCTATTGCAGATTCGCTTCACACATATCTCGTTCACGCATTCGCGGAGGCGATTTTCCTGCGATGTGATTGCTGTTTCGTGATGCGCTGAGAATATTCGGTTGCACTGAACACCTTACAGTGACAGACCACTTTCATATTTACGGGTGAGTTTCGACGATTTTTCGTGATTATCTGGGTGTCCGATCATACAATGGCGCCCGTTCGTTCGTTATCGGGCTCGGATCGTATTCACATTCTGTTGGGATATTCATCGCCGTTGAGATTTTCATTGCCACACTGCATCGCTGCATGTGTGGCGTATGCCACCACACTTCAAGAGGAAAATAATGATGAGAAGGGTACCAGTTGTCGTACTGAGTCTTTTTTCGTTCATGGTTGTCGTAGGGTCCGTCGAGGCGCGGCTGCCGGGGACCATGAACTTTGAAAACGTCACATCGACACAGGTTAATATGACCGTGGGTGAGACGCCGCAGAATGAGAAGGAAGTTGAGTACGGCGATTTTGATGGCGACGGTGATCTTGATGTTGCTGTCGGCGTTGCGATGTCGGATTTTGGGCAGCGTCGGAACAAGCTGTATCGCAATGATGCTGGTGTATTCAATGAGGTTTCGGGCAATCCTGTGATTACGGGTTTTTCGGGTACGGACGTGACGCGTAACGCGTTTTTCCGGGATTATGATGCCGATGGATGGTTGGACCTTCTCGTTGTGAACGACAACAACACGTCTGGCGAGGGTGGTCGGACGAAGATTTACATGAACCAGCATTCTGGTGGTGTATTCGAAAAATTCAACGAGGAGGGGATTGTTCGCCTTGGTGCGGGAACAGGTGGTGCTGCGTGTGGTGGGGTATCCGTCGATAACAATGGCGACGGCAGTTATGACCTTTATGTCGGCAACTATCCCGGTCCGAGTCAGGACACGATGTATTTCAATGACGGCAACGGGTTTTTCACGCAGGTGACCAGTACGCATCTTCCGAACGACAGTGATTATACGGTGGATGTTTCTGCGGCTGACATGAATGGGGATGGTAAGATTGACCTGTTGGTCAACAGTGGAAACCCGAATTATATCTACTACAACGACAATGGTGCTGGTAGCAGTGGCGAGGGTGATTACAAATACACCGGCAGTCAATATCTGCTCGGCGGTGGAACGTTTGAAGATGCGACCGAGCCAGGCGATTTCAACAACGACGGACTGATGGACATCTACCACTCGGGCCAGGATCGTATTTTTCGGAACATGGGCAATGGTGCGAATAACCAGGCTCAGTTCGTGACACAGAACGTAGCAGGGGGTGCTGGTTAAACCCGTAAGGTGACAGTGGCCGACCTGAACGACGATGGTCGTGTCGATATGCTGGTGATGTCCGAAGGGGGGCGTCCTCGTGTGATGCGAAACACGTCATACAATGGCGAAATAGCGTTTGTCGAGTGGACGCCGGGTGACACAATCGGTAACGGTCAGTTTCAGGGTTGGCATGCTGCCGTATTCGACGCAGATGACGACGGTGATCTTGATGTCATGATTGGTGCAAGTGCAGGCGAACATCTGTTGTACAATACCGATTCGAACGAGGTCAACGAAGCGGATCTTGGTGGCGTACTGCCAGCAGCCTACAACACCGATCCTGTGGCAGTCGTCGGTGAAGTCGTCGACGTCGACATGTATGATATCCCATCTATGCCAAGCAACTCAAAAATTGCAATCATAATCAACGGATGTGGTGATTACACACTGGAGTTGCTGAACGGTGCCAGCGTCGTAGCGACGTCAGATCGAGGTGGCATGAGTGTGGAGGAGGGTGTGTCTGCCACAGCCGGTGGTGCGAATCTGTCAATTCGTGTGACGCTGAACCAGGCCTGTGGTGATGTGGATGGCGACGGCGACATCGATGCAACTGATCTTGCTCAGGGTTGCGAAGATGCCTCCGACTGTCCGGAGCTGGATTTTGATGGCGATGGTGATTTTGACTTCGCCGATTTCGGTGGCTATCAGATACAGCATACCGGTCCGGGCGGCGACGCATCGAGCAGCTATATCCTTGAAGTGCTCGCCCGGAATTAACGGATTTCGTTCGAGCAAAGACGTAGCAGAACAATACGTCTTAAAACAAGACGTCTCAGACAAGACATAGGCAGTGATGTGAATCAGACCGGTCGGCGTGTTAGCACGTCGTCCGGTCTTTTTTCATTCCGGCCCGCCTGTAATTCCTGCCCGGACCGCTATAAAACCTGTGTAAGGTGTGGTTGGATGCTCCATTTGAGGATCCGCTGCTGATTGTTCAGGGGGGGGCAGGGGGTTTTGAGGGGGGGGAGGACGGCGCAATATGGCGGCCAATGAAAAGAGCGACAATCGGGGCGACTGGATTCGAACCAGCGACCTCTGCGTCCCGAACGCAGCGCTCTACCAGGCTGAGCCACGCCCCGATGGACGAAGCATCGTAGAGAGCGGGTGACCGAATGTCAACGAGGCGCCAGGATGATTCGATGGTGGTTTCGCCCTGGGATTTTGACAACGCTTTGAGCGGAGGACGTTTCCTTCTTTTCGGCGGGTGGAACCCGCCCAGCAGCCACCCCAGAGAAACCGCCCTGCCAGAAACTCACCCTGCCGGAATACTCGTTCCGTCAGAATACCCCGCCATGCCAGGAAACCCGCCCCCCGGGAAACCCGCTCTGCCGGAAAGGTCAGGATGCGTTGGCGATCTGGTTTTGCGGAGCGTTGTCGTTATCGGGCGAGGAAGCACCCTTCATATCTGCCTGCGTAAAACCAACCTTAGAGGATGCATCGGCACCTGAGTAATTCAGCGAGCCAGAGCAATTCAGAGAACCAGAGTAATCCAGGGAGGCAGTGATAAGTCCCACGAACATCGGATCGGGGGCGAGCGGACGACTTGTCAGTTCGGGATGGGCCTGCGTCGCGAGGAAGTAAGGGTGCGTGTCGCGAGGAAGCTCAAGTATCTGCATGATCGGGTGGTTTGGGGCGCGACCGGAGAAGATCAGCCCTGCCTCAGTGAGCTGGGCGATAAACTGCGGGTCCACTTCGTACCGGTGGCGAAATCGAAGGCGAATCTGCTCGGAATCACCATGAAGCGACGAGGCGATGCTCCCGGGCGAAAGGTCGATGTCGTGTCCGCCGAGACGCATATTCCCGCCAAGCCCCTCGATACGCTTCTGCTCAGGGAGGATGTCGATCACGGGGTAGGGACCGTCCGTGTCGATCTCAGTACTGTTCGCCCCCTCCATCCCGCAGACATTCCGAGCATACTCGATGACCGCGATCTGCATCCCGTAGCATAATCCCAGATAAGGGATTCCGTTCTCCCGGACGTGGCGGATGCAGGCCAGCTTGCCCTCGACGCCGCGAACCCCGAACCCACCGGGGACAATCACACCGTGGACATGCTTGAGACGCTGAGCGACATTCTGCTCCAGCAGATCAGTGCTGTCGATCCACTCCAGTTGAACCTTGGCGCCAAGCTGCACACCCGCATGTTCGACGGCCTGGATGATGCTGGCGTAACTGTCGCGAAGGGACGTATATTTCCCAATGATCCCCACCGTAATCGGATGGTTCGTGTTGCGGAAACGGGCGATATAATCGTTCCAGACCGCACGCTCACGCTCCTCCCGCTCGGGGTCTGCCTTATCGCTGAGATTCAGAATGTCAAGGACGGCTGAGTCAATCCCAGCCCCCCGAAGCATCTCCGGAATCACATAGACACTGTCACAGTCGTGCATCGAGAAGACGCGATCCATCGGAACATTCGAGTACATCGCAATCTTCTCGCGGACCTTACGCGTGACTGGGTTTCGAGCACGGCAGGCGATGATCTGGGGGTGAATTCCCGTGGCCATCAACTGCTTAAGCCCAAGTTGGGCGGGTTTGGATTTCTGCTCGCCGAGCATGGCCGGCTCGACCACATAGGTCAGCACCACCTGGCAAACGCTTCCCGGACCCTCCTCAAACGCGAGCTCGCGGACAGCTTCTATAAAATAAGCATTCTCAACGTCACCAACCGTACCACCAATCTCCACGAAAACGACGTCTGCCTCCGTCGTCACAGCCAGCTCGCGAAGACGATTTTTCACCTCACCCGTCACATGCGGGATCATCTGCACATCACGCCCGAGATACCCCCCACGACGCTCCTTCTCAAGCACACGCGAGAAAATCTGACCGCTCGTGGCAAAATTCAAACGCGTCAGATCCTGGTTCAGCATCCGCTCATACGTCCCAAGGTCCATGTCGCATTCCATGCCGTCATCCAGCACAAAAACCTCGCCATGGCGATAAGGATTCAACGTACCACTGTCCCGGTTCAGGTAGCCTTCCAGCTTGATCGGCGCAACGGAGAGTCCCTTGTCCTTAAACACCTTCGCAAGCGTACTCGCGAAAATACCCTTCCCGAGACCACTCATCACCGTCCCGAACACGACCACATACTTGCACTGACCAGGCGTATAGCCAGCAGGCATGGGGGTATAAAACTCAGTCTCGTCCGACTGGTCGCCAACCTCAGCAAGCATTCGTCTGGGATCTGTATTACGACTCGGATCCATTTCGCCTTCTCTCATCATTGCAAAGGTCTCACCTGTGGATGACCGTCTCGCCTGCGGACGACCGCTGTAAAACGGCATGCCCAGTCAGCCCACGCCATACCGCCGAACGAACGCACGATACTCCTCGAGCGTATCTATGCCCACGGCTGCCTGCTCCACGATCCCCACCGATATTTCGTAACCATGCTCGAGGGCTCGCAGTTGTTCAAGCCCTTCGATTTTCTCGAGCGGTGTCGCCGGAAGATTGGCGAACGTCTGAAGAAACCCCCTTTTATACGCATAAACGCCCAAATGCAAGTACGGACCGCCATCTACGTCCAGATTATGACGCCGATACGGAATCTCAGAACGCGAAAAGTACAACGCTCGTCCACCCCCCACCACAACCTTCACACAATTCGGATCATCCGGGTCAGACGGCATCCCAGATCGACCCACATCGGCGAAACTGCACGCCAGAGTCCCCATAACGCCGCCGTCGCTCTTTTGCATCATTTCCACCAGCAGATCAATCGAGGATGGCTCAATCTCCGGCTCGTCTGCCTGAACGTTCACGATCCATTCAACCGCAGTGTTCCCATCATGCCCGGACGCTTCCACAGCCTCCGCGATACGATCGGTCCCGGATTCGTGGTCAGACCGGGTCATCACCCATCGCCCGCCAAAAGACGCGACAGCCTCCGCCACGCGTTCATCGTCGGTAGCCACCACGACCTCACTGATCGATTTCGCCTCCGCAACACGCTCGTAAACGTGCTGAAGCAGATATTTACCCGTATCTCTGGCGAGAACTTTCCCAGGGAACCTTGTGGATGCGTAGCGCGCAGGAATGACAGCAAGGGCGCTCAAACGAAGTCTCCGAAATGCTCACGCGGCGCGACGATTTGCCCACGCGTTTGTACACGCAACGCCACGACCAGCAGGATGGTAAACCCGTACCCGCGAATCGTCAAAACCCGATAATGCTCGATTGCATGAGGAGGGTGAGGCTCCTGCCGAACCGTTGGGTGGCCCATGTCTTCAGACATGGGGAAGCCGACGACAACCGGCCCGCGTGCATAGCGTGAGCGTGACAACCCCACCGTCAATCATCGGCTCCCCCACCTCTAAAGAGGTAAGCCACCCTCCCGGTGATTCGTCTATTTCTGCCCCTCAATATTCGCCTGCTCAACACCAAACGACGTACCGCACTCCGGACACCGATCCGAGGTAAGTCCACGTTTAGGATATCCGCACTCAAGACAGAGACCCTGTTTCCTGCGTCGCCATCGCAAGATCGCCGGTTTCCCGAGACCATACGATAGCGCGATCAACCCCATCAAGGAAAACGGGAACAATTCCAGCTCAAATGATCCATAGGTCAGTCCGGTCTTAACGCCCGTGAGCATGGATCCTGTCGAACTTGGAAGAATGAGCGTAAATTTCCCAGGATTCAACACAAATGCGAGATTCGGCGACGGCTCATACAAGACGATTTCGTAATCATAAGTCCATCGGGTTCCGGGACGATCTCCAAAACTCGCCACCACCACGCAACTCACGGGGCAGACCAGCGTCAAGCTCCCCGCGATGAGAAGGAACACGGATTTTCGGAATGGGCTACTCATTGGAACATGTTTTTCATCCGCGAATCAAATGGTGAAAACACACGGCTGACATCAACGAGAGGTGTTTGGTGACGAGCAACTCATTCCTGCGATAGTCATCTTGAATTGTTGTATTAATGTGACAGCACCGACCATACAACCAAATGTGTTTCCGACATCTTCGGTACAAGTGGGGTCAGCCGTGACGATGGCCGTCTCACGTATTCCGTCAACCTCGATGCCGAAAACCCAATATGTGTCCACCAGGCTGTTCGGGAATTGTGTCAGGAATGTTGGAGAGTATGCGATCACCGGAACTCTGATCGTAACTCTTCAGCCATGTGCAATGGCGGCCTGCATTAACGTGGTACTTTAATTGCGCAATGTTCCGGGAGCTGGTATGCAGTGATGTATGCCACGAGCAGAGTTCCAATCGTTGATCGACATCGCGCTACGCG
>JAJRYY010000019.1 GCA_024275565.1 Planctomycetota bacterium | reverse complement strand
CACACCATTGCAGAACAACCCGTCGTCCGGATCGTTCAGATCGTTGTTCGTATTGACGCAGGTGTCACCGATCTCATCGCAGGAATCGTCGGTACACACATTCGCATCGTCACAGTTCGGAGCAGTACCCGGAACGATCACACCCGCCAGGCAGGTATCGACACCATTGCAAAACAACCCATCGTCCGGATCGTTGAGGTCATTATTCACATTGACGCAAGTATCACCGATCTCGTCGCACGAGTCATCGGTACACACGTTCGCATCGTCACAGTCAGGAGCAGTACCCGGAACGATCACACCCGCAAGACAGGTATCGATCCCGTTGCAGAACAACCCATCGTCCGGATCGTTGAGGTCATTATTCACATTGACGCAAGTATCACCGATCTCATCGCAGGAATCGTCGGTACACACATTCGCATCGTCACAGTTCGGAGCAGTACCCGGAACGATCACACCCGCAAGACAGGTATCGACACCATTGCAAAACAACCCATCGTCCGGATCGTTCAGATCGTTGTTCGTATTGACGCAAACATTCGCAACGCACGAATCATCCGTACATGGGTTTGTGTCATCACAATCGACTGCAACCAGGCAATCACCAACCGAAAAAGTTGTCGTCAGAAACTCGATATCGATCGTAGCGACATCGCCCGCTTGCCCCAGGATTGATACGCCTGCCAACACATTCCCAGAATCTGCAGTTGACACTGTGATGCTACCACCAACGCCAACCGCCGACATCTGCACGCGATCAACAAGGACCCACTCGCCAACGCCAAGCAATGCAGTCTCCGGAGCCGCCTGACATCCACCGAGATCATCGACCAGTCCGGTAACATCATCGAAGATCGGCACAACAGATTCCACTGTAAATAACGGACCACTCTGCAACGGTGACACAGAATCGATCAGATCTGTACGATCATAAGTGACGTCGGCATGAACACACGCAAGCCCGTCAAGGGGAAGGTTTTCATTCGTAGCCCACACCTCAATATAGAAGGTCGAAGAGGGTGGAACGAGAGCAGCAGACGGCGGTGGACTGGCACCCGAAAACCGAGCATTCGCATCTGCGGTCGGCGTAGTCGTCACCACAGGTGCTATTCGAACGACCTGCGCAACCACAACTTCCGGCATTGCACACATCATCAGACTAAAAAGTGTCAGGAGGTTGATGCTCTTGATCATCGCGATTCCCCTCGCCGTGCCATTCACCATACGGCCCAAGCCATCCATTCTTTGCAAAAGCTAATCGCGTGATACCTCACACCCAAAGCCCTCACACTCAAAGCCCACGTCGGGACAAACACCACACAGGCCGCCAGCGCACACGCCAACTTCCGATGCCGAGGCCAACATGGGATTGTGATCCACCACCACATTCACCATTCACGACAGGATGTCAGGGAAGTGTATACACTACGGCCGCTGCAATCCGTCAACGATCTGTCAAACGGACCAGAACACGTCGGAACCAGGCAGCAACAGCCCAACCACTTTCCCCTCTCGCAACTGACGACACAACAACCTCAACAGTCCAGCCACCGCGCCGATGCTTCTGTCACTCAGGCAAATATACCCATTTCAAGCGGCCGGTACAAGCAATTGCCACCGCCCATAACTATCGCACATGCACGCAATCCGAATCCATATTCTCGGATGCACACTGAGTACGACAGACGTTCACACAACCGCGGCAACATAAAAGACCGCACCGCGCGATCAGGCAGAGAACACCACTGCTTACTTGCGAACAGACGGCACAGCACCATTCAATGCACGACCCTTCGTTTTAGATACCCCGTCATCCGGCACCTCGGACAAACCCTCAAGAGACAAAGCAACGTCTGTGAGATCAACCACACCGTCACGGTTGTAGTCAGCCGCAGAAAGATCGCCATAACCCATCGCATTAAGCTCTCACACCGAAATCGACGTCCTGGGACCAGACCCGCCAGCACCAAGCGGACTGGGGGGAGGACTGCAGCAATCCGGCTGAGCTCCGTCGAGGAAGTTTTGCTGAACAAAGGAGAAGTCAAAGAGTGTCACAAGACCGTCACCATTCACATCACCATGAGGACCCGCGACAGAACAATCGACATCTGCAAAACTAGGACCAAACTGGGAATTATAAATCGCGAAGTCTGAAATATCGATGAACTCATCGTCGTTGAGATTCCCACCAACAAGCCAATGACCGCCCAGATCCGGGTTTCCAATAAACGATGCTCGATAAATCGTTCCGTCTTCACGGAAGTCCTCAGCACTGCTACGAAGCGTATGAAGCTCATCACGCGCCATCAAACACTCCCAGGCACCCGCAGGAATCAACACTGAAATATCCTCAGCCATCCCGCTCACCGAAAAGACACCTCCGAAATCGATCGCAAGCTGCACCTCTGCCGTCGATACACCGCAGCGTTGCAACGTAAAAGTGATACAACGCTCCAGCGGACCTTGAACAATCGTCGGCGACAACTCAATGTCGACAACCATCTCGTTGAAAGAGGTGACCGTGACATCGAAAGTACACGACCCCTGAATACCACACGCATTCGTCGCCGTACATGTAACACTCGTCAAACCCGGCGGGAACGTACCGCCCGTCCCAAGACCAGTCGTCGGGGAAGAGGTACACGTCACGGGTATCATCCCATCGCAACTATCGGAAGCCGTCACCTCCGTCCAACCCACAACAGAAGTGATCGAACCAGCATCAGCGTTCACCACAATATCACCAGGACAGCTCAGAACAGGCGCAGTACCATTGATGCTGATCTGAGGCAAATCACTGAGTATCGGCAAACGCTCAGCACCCGTAGCATCCGTCAACTTGGTCGGAGGCTGATTCTCACGGAACTGAACAAACGGATCACACTCCGCAATCGCCTCGAAGGTAATCACAGCCATCGTCGTCGCAGCCAGCGTCCCCGGATCAAGCTGCTGCACACCTACCGCGTAATCAATCAGACCGTTGACCTCGTCCACCGACTCAAAAACCTCAAGTGTAAAGGGCAGATCACCGGGAACCATGCTCACAAAATCCAACCGACTCGTGTCATACTCAAGGAAGAACTGACCACCAACAATCTCAATAGCAGACGCACCCATCTCAACACGGATCGTAATCAGATCGCCTACTGAATAGCACGATGAAACAGGAAGAACACCCACATCCGCAACCAGGGAAACCGTAGGGGTACACAAAGCATTCGGGGCACCACTACAAACCCCAAGACTGCAAACATCGCTCACAGTGCAAACATCAAGGTCGTCACAAGGCAACGCATTCGGAGTATTCAGGACAGCCCCGGTCGGCAGACATGTATCGTCCGTACATGCATTCGCATCATCTATCGCGGTCAAAGTACCAGTGACAGGGTTGCAGCAGTCGCCAACTGGCGTCGTATCAACATTGGAACAGGAAGCCACCACACCCGTAACACAGGAATCAACCGTACAGGCGTCCGAATCGTCACAAGTGTTATCGGTCACATCAAGGGTGAACGCACCTTCCGCAACACCCACACCATGCACAAGCACCAGATATTCCTGCCCAAGTGTCGAACACCAACCAGTCTCAGACTGCAAACCGCAAAAATCATTATTACCATCAACGCATGTCAACACCCCACACCCAGCGGTGAAGACACTGATCTGCGTATCGAACACAGGAGCACCACCACACAACGAGGCGGTCATCAGGTTGCCGGTTCCGGTCACGCTAAACCATACACCTGCCGCAGAGGGTATACCCGCTGTCCCGCAAGCACCTGCAACATCCAACGTCGCCCCGACAGTCGTACCCGGCGTACTCGAGGGCACACCCACAACCGTCGCCGTCGCACAGGTGTCCTGAGCGTTGGCGTCCATAGCAAAAGCACCAAGGCAAATTGCTCCTGTAACAATCCATTTCAATGCGTTCATTTCTGATACTTCCCCTCTGCTGACAGACACCGGCCCGATGCTGACCGATCCCAAACTATGCGTATAACCTCATCCTTACCGTGACGATCGAAACCGACACGTCAGCTCAACCATAAGCCAACCCGCCAAATTCGAACTCCTCTTGAGTGTGTAGATGACCAGAGACCCAATGCGATTCTGCTTCCAAACACGCATTACCCATACTGGAACCACTTCACTTCCTTCCCAACTACTCGCCCGCTTCCCAACTACTCGCCCGCTCCCTCAACCATCCAAGATATCCAACTGTGCAAAGGAAAGCAACCCGGAATATGCGTAAGTACCAGTGGAATCCCTCATCCATGGGCACTACGCCCTAAAGTATCACTCTAGCCGACAATTCCCAAGTAAAAAAATGACGCTGTTCCCCAATAAACCTCGATATTTCAGTGAGACAGTAATTCTCCACGTTCTAAAGAAAAGACAGACGCTTGCCCAATTTTGACCAATTTTCTTCATTCAGCCACCACGGCTTCACCAACCATGGCTCCGTCCCTATAATGCACGAGTTACATATCACATTGAATCGGAGACGTCTAAATGAAAGTGTCAATTGAATACTGCATGCAGTGAAACTACCAACCACATGCCGCCAGTCTGGCGGAAACGCTAAAAAGCAAGTTTGATATCGACCCCGAGATGATCCCAGGATCGGGCGGAGTCTTCGACGTCAAAGTAGATGGCGATCTGATCTACTGCAAGAAGGAAACCGGCGAATTTCCAGAACACAGCCTGATCGTGGAACGCATCACAGAAAAATCAGCGTAACCACTTATCACGCAATAGTTTAGACCCCTCTGGTCGAT
This sequence comes from Planctomycetota bacterium, assembly GCA_024275565.1. Classification (GTDB taxonomy): domain Bacteria; phylum Planctomycetota; class Phycisphaerae; order UBA1845; family UBA1845; genus JAJRYY01. The sequence goes on along the minus strand of JAJRYY010000019.1, from coordinate 2,870 downwards.
TCAGGCAACGATCACGACTGAAAGGAAACAGGCCCCATGACAGGTGCTACCGTCCGATGGCTTGGACATGCGACAATTGAATTGACACTTCAAGACGCGCGGGTCATTTTGATAGACCCCTGGTTGACCGATAACCCCTCCTGCCCGGAGGCTGACAAGGAACCGACACGATGCGACATCATCGCCCTGACCCATGGGCATTTCGATCATGTCGGCGACGTGGCGCGACTTGTGGACCGATTCGACCCACACATTGTCGGGATACTCGAGTTGTGCGACATTATCGGACGTGAACGCCCCAAGGCAAAATTCGCCCCCATGAACATCGGCGGGACGCAGACTGTGGACGGGATCGAATTTACGCTCACCCGAGCCTACCACTCGTCAAGCGTCAGCTCGGAATCCGGACCTCAATACGCCGGGATGCCGTGTGGTGTCATCGTGAACGCGGAGGATGTCGCATCATTTTATCACGTTGGGGATACGGATGTTTTTGGCGATATGAAGATCATCGCCGAGCTGTTCGCCCCGAAGATCGCAGCCATCCCGATGGGGGATCATTTCACGATGGGCCCTAAGGGTGCAGCGATGGCGGCTGGTTTTCTGAGACCCGAGGTGATTCTGCCGATCCACTACGGCACATTCCCTATGCTGCACGGGACGCCGGACGCGTTTCGGGATGCACTGGATGCGGATTTGAAGGATCGGCTTATCGTACCCAAAATCGGCGAAACGATGGCCTGGAGTGCCGGTGGATTGTCACTGATCGAGTAGGGAAAGGGCTGGCGTTATGAGCGAAGAATTCGATATGGGCGAAGACCTCGCTCCACTGGTCGCCAAGGTCGTGGAAAGTTATCGGGCTGAAGCACGGACGCGGCATATCGGACGCGTGGTCTTTCCATCGCGACGGGAAATCGTGGAGCTTATCCACCACCTGCTCGAACTCACCTACCCCGGGTTCGTCGGCAGACAAGATCTTACAGACCACAACGTCAGCTACCACATCGGCGAACTCCTGCCCCGGATCGGGACGCTCGCCTCTCGACAGATCTACCGTAGTCTGTGTTACGCGAAAAACCTCAGCGCAAATGATGATGCATCAGGTTTGACTGCCGAGTCCCATAACGACCCATGTCGCGACAAAGCACGAGAGATCACCCGCGCATTCCTCCACCGACTGCCAGCCATCCGCACGACGCTGGCGGAGGATGTCCAGGCTGCCTATGACGGCGACCCGGCTGCCAGCGGTCTCGACGAGATCATCCTCGCATACCCAGGATTGCTGGCTGTCACGGTGTACCGGATTGCCCACGAGTTGCATGTCATGGGCGTACCACTCATGCCGCGCGTCATGAGCGAGTGGTGTCACCACGAGACCGGGATCGACATTCATCCCGGCGCCACGATCGGGAAGAGCTTTTTTCTCGACCATGGGACCGGCGTCGTGATCGGCGAGACGACCGAGATCGGTGATTGTGTCAAAATCTATCAGGGCGTCACGCTCGGTGCGTTGTCCTTCCCGAAGGATGAATCCGGGCGTGTGATCCGGGGTCACAAGCGTCACCCCACCGTTGAGGACCACGTCACGCTCTACGCCAATGCCATCATCCTCGGCGGCGACACGGTCATCGGTGCGCACAGCGTGGTCGGCGGATCGGTCTTCCTCACGAGGTCTATCCCCCCTGCCTCCACCGTCACGATCACCCCGCCCGACCTGCGCGTGAAAGCCCAGGACGGCGTCATGCGTCTGGTCGATGGGGAGACACAGACTATCCTCCCCGATTATCAAATATAGATCGGCGAATCAATCTATGGTTAGTAGTGACAGCCACAACTGTGCTAACGCCGCTATGGTCGGGCATTGTTCATCGCAACGCCGTCCCATACTTGTGTCGCTGAACCAGTGCCATAGAACAACTGTCGCCAGATGAGAAAATCCAACGCCTGGATCGACGAATCCCGATTCATATCGATGTAGTCTTCATCAATTCCAGGACTTGGGTCGAGCGTGCTTTCAAATATCTGCCTGAACACCAGTAAATCAAGCGCCTGGACTTGGCCACTCTGGTCTGTATCGATCGGAAGAAAACCGACATCGATACGGTCTGGTTCGTTACTCTTTGGGCCTACATTCCCAAACGACTCGATCGCGTTGCCTGCGAGGTCTTCGACGTCGGCGATGATGGTCGTCCATTCCTTGAGTGTGATGATGCGATGCAGGTTGACTGTGACAGTGATGTTGTCCGTTGTGGTGATCGATGTCACTGTTGGGGCAGCACCTGCGCCAGTCTGCGTCGCATAGAACGCCAAGGCTGTGAGGGGAAGCCCATTACGATTGCGTACTGGCTCGAAAAATACAATGGTGACTGAATCCAATCCCAAGTCAAAGTCGATACCGTTGGTGCTCTCCATACGCGGATCGATATATCCGCCGAAACTGTGTGCCGCGAATGACACGGTGTTCTTGGTATTGTGTATGATGAACGGGCAGTCCTGGTCGCTCATGCAGACGCCGCTGGTGCATTCGTCAGGATTGGTGCAGATGTCGCCATCATTGCAAGTCGTGCCATTGGGCAGGTTTGGATGCAAGCAGATTCCGCCACCATTGCAGTGGTCGTTGGTGCAGTCGTTCCCATCGTCCGTACAGGTGGTCCCGTTCGGCTCGAAATTACTGAGACACGATCCTGAGCCGTTGCAGGTGTCAGGATTATCGCAATCGTTATTAAATTGGGTTCTCCTCCCAAAAAGTTACTGACGTAATCCCTTGAAAGACAAGGACATCGGCTCTCCGTAGGATAAACGGGTATTTTGACGAAATCCGTTTGGCCCGAAAGGAGTGAACCGATGTCCGCAGGTAGTATAGCACCGTT
>JAJRYY010000018.1 GCA_024275565.1 Planctomycetota bacterium | reverse complement strand
GCACCTTGCGTCTGCGTGGCCTGGATCCCACCAAAACGATCGCCAACGCACTGAAAACCTACCTCACTACCGGCAAACTCCCGCCAATGCCAGCCTGAGCATTGCACACGGCTGAAGAGTTACTCGGATTTTAATCGCACTCGCGTGCGGGTGCCCCATCCTTGAGCGCAGCGGCAGGGTGGGGGACTGACCAGCAACCAGTGATAGTCAAGCTCCGAAGAATCCACGCTGCAACCTCAACCAGCCTACCCCTTCGCCAGCGACCGCAATACCATCTGCAAAATCCCACCATGTCGGTAATACTCAACATCGATCGGAGTATCGAGACGGGCAATGGCGGTGAACGTTGTTGACTGACCATCGGATGTAGTAGCAGTGACCTCGATGTCCTGTCCCGGCTGAACGTCATCGCTCACGGCGATATCAAACGTCTCATGGCCCGTCAGATTCAGAGATTCGCGCGTCGCACCATCCTTGAACTGCAAAGGCAACACACCCATCCCCACAAGGTTGCTCCGGTGAATGCGTTCGTATGAAGCAGCAATGACAGCACGAACCCCCAGCAGCAGCGTACCCTTGGCAGCCCAGTCGCGCGACGAACCCGTTCCATACTCAGCGCCCGCCAGCACAACCAGCGGCGTCCCCGATTCCTGATACTTCAGACAAGTTTCTGGGCGATTTGTTCATCCAAAATCTCGCGCACGGTAAGCGGGATAATAACCTTGCCACTTTTACGGAAGAAGGCGTCAATCTCGCGTAGTGCGTCGCGGGTGTAGTCGAAGGAAACAAAGAAACCCTTGACTCGATCCTCACGCGTCATGACAGCCTCGAAGGAGTCGATGTCAGGACGCCCCACCTTGTTTTTTTGTTTGACCTGAATCGGATACCAGTGGTCGAGGAACTGCTCAAATGCGGGGGTTTCGCCTTTTGCAGTGCCAACCTTCTTGGGTGTAGCAGTCACAGGGAAGATGCGGCCGTCGATGCCCATGTCGCCTACCTGTGTCTTATTGGGGATACCCCCAAGCGAAATAACGGCCCAATTTTCAAACTCGAACGGTGGCAATTTACGGAGATTTTCCTCCGTCCACGGCAGACCGCGGACGACGAAGCCGCGTCCCGATCGCCATAGATCTTCATCTTCGCGGATTTTGCACACATCCTGCAGACGTTTGGCCATGACGCGGCAGGCGGTGGGAGAGATGTCGATACCAATCCACTGACGGTCAAGATTTTGCGCAGCGACAAGGGCGGTTCCACAACCGCAGAATCCATCAAGCACAATGTCATTAGGATTGCTGCTGGCCTTAATGATCCGGTCCAGAAGGGCGAGAGGTTTCTGAGTTGGGTAGCCGAGCGCCTCATGGGCTTGTGAATTGATCGGGCTGATGTCGTCCCAGAGTGCTTGGAGGGGCACTCCCTTGTTCTCGTCCAGGTAGCGTTTTATGCGGATTCCACCCTTTCCGGTGAAGTGCAATTTGTCCTCGGCGTCCAATCGACGCATCGTTTCAATTGGACAGCGCCAAAGAGATCGGCATCCTTTGTACTCGTAATCATAGCCGCCACCAGAGAGGCCCTTGGCGGTCAGGTTATCGTCGGTCCAGCGACGTCCGTCTGGATCAACGTTTCTAAACCTAGCGATGTATTTGTCGTTATGAGGTACATAGATGGGGTTCCATGTATGACTACCTCCACCTGTGTAGAAAAAGATGCTATCGACATTTGCACCATAACGTCGCGGATCATTGTGTGCACCCGTACGCTTCCATATGATTTCGTTCTGGAAGGAGTTCTCACCGAATATTTGATCTAGCATCACCTTGACGTAGTGGCTGGCGTGCCAATCACAGTGGTAGTAAAAGCTTCCAGTTTTCTTTAACACACGAGAAAGCTCGACGCAGCGAGGACGCATGTAATCGATATACGCTGCTGTACTTGCGTGGCGATCCTCGAATGCACGCTTCTCCTTTGTCTCCCCCCAGAAGACCTCGTAGTTGCGGTTGCTATTGAATGGCGGGTCGATGTAGATCAGGTCGACACAGCCATCCGGCAGCTTTGCCAGTTGGTCGAGGCAATCGCCGGAGTAGACGATCCGCGTGTCCAGCAACGTCGATGGTTTGATCGTGCGGCGGACGGTCGGAGCGGAAGCGCGTTTGGCAGTTGTCGGTTTTGAAGTACTGCGTTTTCGAGCCATGCAATCACCTTATGCGAGGCGTCGTACGAGTGCAAATACGCACTCCACCAATGGAACACGGCTTTGGTGAGACATGCGAATCAAACCTGTGTACTTACTGCTTCGCCAACGACCGCAGCACCATCTGCAAAATCCCGCCGTGACGATAATACTCCACGTCGATCGGCGTATCGAGGCGGGCGATGGCTGTGAACTTCGTTGAATTCCCATCAGACGCAGTGGCAGTGACTTCGATGTCCTGCCCCGGCTGAACGTCATCACCGATGGCAATATCAAACGTCTCATGACCCGTCAGATTCAGCGATTCACGCGTCGCACCGTCCTTGAACTGCAACGGCAACACACCCATCCCCACAAGATTGCTCCGGTGAATGCGTTCGTACGAGGCAGCAATGACAGCCCGAACGCCCAGCAGCAGTGTGCCCTTGGCAGCCCAGTCCCGCGACGAACCCGTACCATATTCCCCGCCCGCCAGCACAACCAGTGGCGTCCCCGATTCCTGATACTTCATGGCTGCCTCATAAATACTCATCTGCTCATCGCTCGGAAGATACGTCGTGATACCACCCTCCGTACCCGGTGCGAGGAGGTTCCTCAAGCGAATATTCGCAAACGTCCCGCGCGTCATCACCCGGTCATTCCCACGCCTCGAGCCATAACTGTTAAAATCCTTCGCCTCCACACCGAGCGACTGGAGATACAAACCCGCCGGCGAATCAGGAGCGATCGCACCCGCCGGCGAGATATGATCCGTCGTAATAGAGTCCCCAACCATCACGAGCGTCCGAGCACCCTTGATCGCTTGAATCGGCGTAGGCACTACCGTCATATCCGTAAAGAACGGCGGATTCTGCACATAAGTATTGTCATCGGTCCAGGCATAAGTATCACCGCCAACCGCACTGATCTTGTTCCACTTCTCATTCCCCGTGAACACATTCCCATACTGCTCGCGAAACCGCTCCGGCGTGACATTCTTCTCGACAGCCTCACTGATCTCAGCATGCGTCGGCCAGATGTCCTTGAGAAACACGTCACTCCCGTCACTCCCCGTACCGAGCGGTTCGGTCACGAGGTCGATATCCGTGGTCCCCGCGATGGCGTATGCGACGACGAGCGGCGGCGACGCGAGATAATTCGCCCGAACGTCGGGGCTAACCCTCCCTTCAAAATTTCGATTCCCACTAATCACAGCCGACACCACAAGGTCAGCCTCCTTCACCGCGTTGCGTACCGGATCCGGCAGCGGCCCACTATTGCCAATGCAAGTCGTACACCCATAAGCCACGGTGAAAAATCCAAGCTTTTCGAGATACGGAATTACACCAGCTCCCTTGAGATATTCGGTCACCACGCGCGATCCCGGCGCGAGACTCGTCTTAACATACGGCGGAACCGACAGCCCCTTCTCGACTGCCTTCTTAGCCAGGATGCCAGCTCCGATCATCACAGACGGATTCGACGTATTCGTACAACTCGTGATAGCTGCGATGACGATCGATCCATGCTTGATCTCAACCCCGGAACCTCCACTACCGGAATCTCCCCGACCAGCATCCCCGCCACCGGAATCTCCACAGCCAGAATCGTCATTTCTCATCGGTACCGATTTTGCGATCTGTTCTTCAGAGAGGCCGAAACCGCGATCGGCAATCGGTGCGCGAAGCGATGCGTTAAAGCTCTGTTTCATATTGGAAAGCTTCACGCGATCCTGCGGCCGCTTCGGACCAGCGAGACAAGGCTCGATACTTCCGAGATCGAGTTCCAGTGTCTCTGTAAACGTCGGATCTGGTGTATCGGACGTTCGGAATAGGGATTGTTCCTTACAATATCGTTCGACCAGATCGACGGTATTATCCGGACGTGCGGTCCGGCGGAGGAATTTGAGCGTTTCGTCGTCGATCGGGAAAAAGCCCATCGTCGCCCCATATTCCGGTGCCATATTCGCGATCGTCGCGCGATCCGCCAGCGAAATCTGTCCGAGGCCGGTGCCGAAAAACTCCACAAATTTTCCTACAACACCGTGATTTCGGAGTATTTCGGTGATTGTCAGCACGAGGTCGGTTGCGGTGGCGCCTTCTACCAGGGAACCGGTCAGACGAAATCCTACAACTTTCGGGGCGAGCATGGAGATTGGCTGATCCAGCATGACCGCCTCAGCCTCGATTCCGCCGACTCCCCATCCCACGACGCCGAGGCCGTTGATCATGGTGGTGTGCGAATCGGTGCCGACGAGCGAATCGGGGAAGGCTACGATCTCGCCGTTATCGGACCTTGTTGCGACAGCACTTGCCAGATACTCCAGATTGACCTGGTGGACGATTCCGGTCTCGGGGGGGACGACGCGGAAATTGTCGAATGCTGTCTGACCCCAGCGGAGGAATTCGTACCGCTTCTGGTTCCGCTGGAACTCGATATCAGCATTGATGCCGAGGGCGGCTGCGGACCCGAAAGCATCAACCTGTACGGAGTGGTCAATGACGAGGTCGACGGGGAGCTGGGGATTGATCTTTTTGGGGTCGCCGCCGAGGTGCTTCATGGCGTCGCGCATGGCTGCGAGGTCGACGACGGCGGGTACGCCTGTGAAATCCTGAAGGATTACGCGAGCGGGTTTGAAGGGGATTTCGCCTTGGCCTGGGTCCGGGGCGTTCCAATTTGCGATGCGTTTGACGTCTTCCTCGGTGACCTGGAGACCGTCGATATTGCGCAGGGCGGATTCGAGGAGGATCTTGATGCTGAAGGGGAGGGTGGTGACGTTTTTGAATCCGGCGTCTTCCAGGGCGCTGAGTCTGTAGAGCGATACATCGCCAGCGTTGGTTTTCAGCGTTGTCTTAGCATTGAAGGCGTCGTTCTTATCGGTCGTTGGCATGAGTGTTTTCCGTGTTGGGGTCTGGTTGTGCAATGTCGAATACTTGAACCTTTTTTGCGGGCTACAGGATAATCGAGTTGGGGCGATTCGGGAAGTCCACGCAAGGGGTGGAACCTCGCCGTGGATATTTCAAGCAGAGATTGCGCGGGATGCCTGCATGGATTGCGCGATGTTCGGAATCGGACTCAGATAGTTTTGAGATTCCGCCGAAAGAGTTGCTACGCAGTTGGTCAGGAGGACCGACGGATTTTACCGGAGCTCAGGATGAGCAGTGCGGAACGCATATCACAATTGCGCCAGCGGGCGACAGGAAAGTGGCAGATCCCTTTGTTTCTGATGGGTTTTGGCGCGTTCGGTCTGAGCCTTCTCTTCTACCAATCTCCATCCGATCGGATGCCTTTCTTTGAGCTACGGGCTGAGTTGGGCGCACTGATCTCGTCTGGGCAGTATACGGTTGCCATCGAGCAGGCGGGCCGACTCCTTCAAGCACCTGAAAAGACGGAAGAAGAGCTTGCACCGGTTCACGCTGCGCTTGGTCGAGCGAATATGCTTCAAGCCCGTGAGAGTGGGGTTGTGCAGGCTGGCGTTGGGGAGGCTGTTATTGAGCACTACTCCCTTGCAGCGGCGGGGGAGTATGTCCTTGATGCTGTGGACCATGAGCTGGTCGGGCTTGGTCATGAATGGGCTGGTGATGTGCGTAGTGAGGTTCGACATTATGACGCCAGCCTCTCGCTTGCTGACGCTGGTGGAACACTGGATTTGCGGTGGCATGTTGCTCGGCTTCGCATCGATGCGCTCGGTGTAGACATTTCAGATATGGAAGATGTCATCGATGGGCTGACTGCGGATGCAGGTGGTCGTCAGGACGTGTTGCTCTGGTCTCTCAAGATGAAGGTTCCATTTTTGTGTGCATCAAGTCGATGCGATGAGGCAGAGCTTCAGCTGGATGCGTTTCGTGATCGTCTTGTGGATGAAGACGGTCGTCGCTGGCATGAATATTACAGCGCGTATGTGGATTTCGGTATGGGTCGGAACACGAATGCCGAGTCTCGTCTTCGCCTGCTACGTGACAGTCTGGGATTGAGAGATGAGTTGTATGCTGCGTGCGGATGGTTGCTTGGTAAGGTTGTACTGGGTGGTGGGGACCCTGAGCGACCGATGGAGGCGATGTCGTTTTTCAGAGATGTTACATCCCATGTGTCCTGGTCTGAATACGCCGGGGCGGGATCGCTTGGTTTAGGCGAAGCCTCCGTTCTGCTCGAACAGTATGATGCGGGATTGTCGCATTATCGCGACGCGATCAAGGCGATGAGGCAATTTCCACACAGCCGGATGCTGGATCCGTTGGCATTGGAAACGTCCTTGCTGGTTTCGGCTGATCGTCTGCGGATCAAGGGTGCGATTGCTGCTGCGCTTTCGTTCTCGGAACTGGCGTTGTTGGTGCGTGATGATGGGAGTGCGTCTCGTCGCGTGATGTTGTTGGAGCGTGTGGGCGGGTTGCGTGCTGCTTTGGCGAGGAAAAAGCGCAGCGAAGCTGTGATGTTGCGTTCTGAAGATCCAGATGGTCGTCAATCATCGGGTGAGGAACCGTCAGCCTCCGTCATGGCGTCCGAGAATCTTGAGAGAGAGGCCCGGTCTTTGTTTCTGGGCGCCTCTTCTTCTTATCGTACCGTCGCTTCGTTGATTTCTCAGGAAGAGGGTGAAAGCTCGAAGTCGTTTTGGCATGCTGCGCTTTTGTGTCAGGAGAGTGGAGATACGAAAGCTACCGTTGAGATTATGCAGGCGTTTACCTTCCGTCATTCTTCCAGCGAGATGATTCCCCGGGCCTTGCGATTTCTCGGCAGGGCGCTTCAGGAGTCGGGGCGTTATGCGGATGCGATCGAGGTATTTCAGGAGAATCAAAGACGGTTTCCGCGTACACCAGACGCTGGTAGCTCGCTGATTCCATTGGCTGAATGTTACATTGACCTTGGTAAGCAGTATGCGGATCGGGCTGAGCAAACCTTGCGTATTATTCTGGAGACTTCGGAAGTCTTTACGCCAGCAGCCCCGGAATTTGCCGACGCACTGTTTCTACTGGGTGACCTGTTGAATAGGACAGCAGCTTTTGAGCGTGCGATTCCTGTTCTGGAAGAAGCGCTGGTTCGCTTTCCTTCTGATTCGCGGACGTCTCGCGCCCGCTTTCTTCTTGGTGACTGCTATAGACAGAGTGGTCTTGCCCTTGAAGAAGCGTCTGCTTCCGCCTCGTTTTCCGGTGAGCGTCAGAAGCTTTCTGCCCGTCGTATCGAACGGTTGAGAAAAGCATCGGACCTGTTTGAGCGGATGGTAGAGGAATTTGAAAGGCGTGGTGAGTCTGGTCTTGAACCGCTGGATAAGGTTTACCTGCGTCATGCGCGACTTTATCAGGCGGACTGTTATTTTGAATTGGGTGAGTATGCTGAAGCTCTCGCGCATTATGAGCGTGCGGCGTGGGTTTATAAAGGATCGACGACTGCGCTTGCCTGTTATGTGCAGACGATCAACAGCCTGGTGTTTATGGGCAATGCAGCCGAGGCGAAATCTGCATTGCGACGCGCTCAATATCTAGTGGAAACACTTCCCAAGGATGCCTTTGGGACGACGGTCGAACCGGAAACTCAGGAAGACTGGCGTAAGTATTTTGCGTGGGTTGAGCAGACATCGTTGTTTCAGTGAGCGGTTTTGCTGGGATGACAGGTGCCTGGCGTGTTGCATTCTGGCAGGATGTGCAGGTGTGTGATGGATGGTGGATCGATGGATGACCAAGTGATGGACGAGCAAGTGATGGACGACCGAGTGATGGATGACCGCGTGATGGACGACCGCGTGACATTTCTTGCAGGACTGGAAGAGAAGGTGACCGTGTGTCGCCGCCTCCGCCGAATGGCTGACCAGCAACGATCTCTGGTGAGCGGAGACGATTCCGCCTCACTGATGAAGCTTCTTAGTGACAGGCGTCTTCTGACAGATGCCCTGACAACGAAGACTGCGCGTGAGGGCAGTTTGCAGAAACGATGGGCTGCGATTCGATCAGAGCTATCCCCTGATGAGCGGGTTCAGGCTGAAGGGTTGTTGGTGGAATTGAAGGACACGATCGGTGAGATGATGCTGATGGACGCGGAGGATGCCACAGTTCTGGATATTCGGAAGCGCGGTGTTGCGCGTGAGTTGTCATCTCTCTCCACGGGTCGTGCGGCGATGGCGGCGTATGGTGGTGTTTCTGGTGGTGTTGCAGGTGGACAGGCCTTGAACCGAACGGATGAGGATTAGACGACCATGGTTGTGATCGCTCCAGACATTTCAATGGGTGACCCGGTTTCGGCGGAAGCGTTGCCTAGAAGTACAGTGGAGACAGCGTCCGTGTCGTCCGACACGTCACTGGCTCATACCACGCTGGATGCCGCCACAGTCCGGTCGACTTCACTTAGGGAACTTGAACTGGGTGGGATCATCGATGCGTACAACCAGGTGACAGAGAAGTTGAAGGTGTCTCACGAGCGTTTGGCGCATGAGATTGGTCGATTGCGTGGTCAATTGGCTCAGAAAAACAAGGAACTCGCACGTCGTGAGCGTCTGGCAGCGCTGGGAGAGATGGCTGCTGGTGTTGCACATGAAGTGCGAAACCCGCTTGGTGGGATTCTTCTGTGTGCGACGATGTTGGAAGCTGATTTGAAGTGTCAGCCGGAACCGCATCGCCTCGCCCGTCAGATTACGGGTGCTGTGCGAACCCTTGAGAGCATTGTTGGGGACATATTGGCGTATGGCGGCGAAACAGCTCCCAGATGTCGCGATGTTTCGATCGATGAACTTGTGGATGAAGTTGTCGAATTGTTGCGTTGTAAATGGGAGCCGATCGGCTGTCGCCTGACTCTGGATTTGCCGGAAGATCGACTTCACGCCTGTGTTGACGCGATGCAGATACAGCGTGCTGTGCTTAATGTTGTCTCCAACGCGATCGATGCAGCTGGTATCGGTGGTGATGGAAATGGTGATGGAGGATGGGTTCGTGTTGCGGTCTATGTTGAAGAGTCTGCCGCGGTCGTGCGCGTATCAGACAGTGGTACGGGTGTTCCTGATTCTGTGAGGGAGAAAGTTTTTAATCCCTTCTTTACGACGAAAGATTCCGGAACGGGTCTGGGCCTGGCGATCGTGCATCGTATCGTTGATTCGCATGGTGGACGCGTCTGGTTGGATGAAGGTGAAGCAGGTGGTGCAGTGTTTACGTTGGAATTACCGATCGAGCAAGCGATTTCGGATATAATCGAGGAGAATGCCTGATGGCGCACATCTGTGTCATTGATGACAAAGAAGTAATGCGGGAATCAATCAAGACGACATTGGTTCGTGACGGACAGTCTGTGAAAACATACGAGGACCCCGTTTCTGCTCTGGATGCGCTGAGTCACGAGGTTTTTGATCTTGTGTTGACGGATCTTCGTATGCCGAAGATGGACGGACTGGAGCTGATGCGGCGACTCCGGGAGATCAAATTTGAGGCTCCTGTGATCGTGATGACAGCATTCGGAACCGTTTCGACCGCGGTGGAAGCGATGAAGCTGGGTGCTTTCGATTTTGTTCAGAAACCGTTCGAGGCAGAAAGCCTGGTTCTCCAGGTGAACCGTGCATTGAAACATCATCACCTGAAATCTGAGAACGAGGCATTGCGGACGTCGATCGCAGATTTTCGGAAGTCGCGTGTGATGATAGGTGAGAGTCCGCGCATGTCTGAAGTGCGCGAGAAAATCGATCAATACGCTGCCAGTGATGCGACGGTCTTAATCACTGGTGAATCCGGGACCGGTAAGGAGATAGCAGCCAATGTTATCCATGACGCTTCGAATCGTGCGAATATGCCCATGTTGTGTCTGAACTGTGCTGCGCTGTCCGAACACCTTCTGGAGAGTGAATTATTCGGACATGAACGAGGGGCCTTCACCGGGGCTGATCGTATGCGAAAAGGGCGTTTCGAGTTGGCTGATGGTGGGACGCTGCTCCTGGATGAGATATCAGAAATGGCGTTACCGCTTCAGGCAAAGTTGCTGAGAGTGCTGCAGGAGCGGGAATTTGAGCGCGTGGGTAGCAGTGTCACCTTGCGGGCTGACGTTCGTGTGATTGCAACGACGAATCGAAGACTCGAAGACTGGGTGGCGAGAAAGGAATTTCGCGCTGACTTGTATTATCGGCTCAATGTTCTCCCGCTTCCGCTCCCGCCACTCCGTGAGAGACGTGACGATATTCCACTGCTCGTAGAACACTTTATGGGACGTTTCGCCCGCGAATCAGGTTCAAAGCCGATCGAAGTACGGACTGAGACCATGCAGGCGTTGCAAAACCACGAGTGGCCTGGAAACATCCGCGAACTTGAAAACGTATGTCAGCGAGCGGCTGCGACCGTGCGTAGTGGTGTTCTGGAGGCGTCGGATGTTCGATTCTGGTTGCAGGATCGACCGACGGAGGATGCTGGAATTGAGAACCTGCGACATGGTCGGATGCTCGAAGATATGGAACGTCAACTGATCGAGCGTACCTTGAAGCAATATGGCGGGCACCGAGCACATTCAGCCAAGGCGTTGGGCATGGGTGTTCGGACGCTTGGTCTTCGACTCAAGCAGTGGCGTGAGCAGCAGGAGTCCGAACTGGGGCATGCGCTTGAATACGCCAGTACTTGATCGGGAGCGCATGGGTTGCGCATGCTGAACACAGTATTGCGCAGAAAGTGCATGGCAGGCCTTCACATTTCCTGGCGGTGTTGCTGGAAACGCGGTTATTGGATGTTTGGTACGCAATGTGCATGGAGGACAGCGTCATGGTAATCATTCAGGAAGTGGAGCAGGATTGTGATACTTGAAAACCTGACCAATCGCGGTGCGACACCAGCACTTATGCAGACGCTGAGCTACACAGAATCGCGTCATAAGATGATTGCTGAAAACGTCGCGAACTGGAATGTGCCGGGCTACAAAACCAAGCAGCTCGACGCCAAATCGTTTCAGAAATCACTTCGCGTTGCACTCGATGAGAAGGGAAGCAGCTGGCGAAAACCTTTGCAGGTGCGAGGTCGGGAGTTTGAGTCGAAAGCGGGGAATTATCTCACGGTTACGCCGTCGGAGCTACCGCCTGATAACGTGCTTTTTCACGATGGGACCAATGGGTCGATCGAAAGAATGATGTCTGACATGGCTGAAAATGCGATGGTGCAACAGGCGGCAGCCACGATCTTGCGGGGCAATTTTGAAGGAATGCGTAAAGCGATTCGTGGACGCCTGTAGCGTTGGAAGTGATTTCATTAGAGGTTGACGAGATGGGAGATTGACCATGTATGGCGTTCTGGACATAAGTACCTCCGCACTGACAGCTCAGCGAACGAACATGAACACGATCGCTGGGAATGTCGCCAATTTGTGGACGACGCGCGGCGAGGGAAATGCTCCGTATCGTCGGCGTATACCCATCTTCAAGACCGGGAATCCCAATGCGGGTCCGGGTAAACCTGGCGTGCATGTACAAAAAATTATCAAGAGTCAGGATCCATTTCGCAAGGTGTATGACCCGTCCCATCCGGACGCGGTCAAATCCGGCAAGGATTCCGGGTATGTTCTGTTTCCAAACATCCATCTGGGAACAGAAATGGTAAACGCGATGATGGCTGCCAGAGCATACGAAGCCAATGTTGCTGTGACTGAGGTCACCAAAACAATGGCGTCAACACTGCTGAGAACATTGGCGTGACAGATGCTGTGGCTGTGATACGAGATGTATTTGAAATGCAGGGTGCAGGAGTGATGAAATGGTAGATGCAGTGTCACTGACAGGGTTGACGGGTTTGCAAAAGGTTTCAGCAGGCAGTGTCGCAGCAGGTCAGAACGCTCAACCCGCCGCCATTCCACAAAAGTCATTTGGTGATTTTATGGTCGAAAGCCTCAATGAGGTAAATCGGTTGCAGAGTGAAGCTGACGCTGGAGTTCAGCGCCTTCTGACAGGTGAAACCGACAATGTGGCTGAGGTTTTCGCTGCTTCGAACAAAGCAGGCATTGCGTTCGATCTATTGCTGGAAGTTCGCAACCGGTTGATGGACGCCTATCGGGAAATCAAGCAAATGCAGGTCTAGCGGATGTAGCGTAAACCGACGTGCAGCATGAATGGATTCAAGTTGCACATGAATGATGTAACAGGTTGCTGATGTCAGGGAAGACGCATGGGCGCATTTCGGCAGATTATTGACAAGATTAACGAAACCATGGCGGACCTCAGCCCGTCGCAGAGGCTTGTGATTGGTCTTTGCGCGGTCATCATCGCCGGGTCGTTCATGTGGCTTATGCAGTGGTCTATCACACCGGAATACGTCCGATTGATCCAGGAGCCCATGACGATGGATCAATTGGCTGTTGCCCGTGAAGTGCTTCCCGAAGGTAAATACAGGATATCCGGGCAATATATCATGGTGAGTGCCGAGGACCGGAGAGATCTCGTCTGGAAGCTGCACGGTGCTGATGCGCTCCCGAACGATATCTCAGTCACCTTTCAGTCGCTCATTGAAGATGATTCTCCGTTTCGCCCTGAGTCCGAAAACGATTTCCGACGGAATGTGGCACTCCAGAACGAACTGGCCAAGGTCATAGCGTCCTCGAATCTGGTCAAGAACGCTGAAGTGTTCGTCACGCGTGAGGACCGTCGTCGTGTTGGCGGGGCAAATGTGCGACCATCGGCTTCGATCCGGGTGACCATGGCAGGGGGGAATTCGCTGGATCAGGAAATGGTCAAAGCGTGTGCAGCCCTCGTTGCTGGTGCTGTCCCTGGGCTTGTTGTCCACCGGGTTTCAGTGATCGACGGTGTCACACTTCGCACCTATACCCCGCCCAATCCTGAAGATTCCTTCGCAGAGGGTATTCTCAAGGAGACAAAGAAGCGTGAAGACCATCTCCTGGAAAAAGTACTTGTCCAACTCTCATATATTCCAGGAGTGCGTGTCTCAGTCTCTGTCAATCTTGACACGGCGAAGCAGAGATCAGTCGAACGCGTCTTCAACAAACCGGCGGTCAGAGAGGACATGACCGAGACGACTGCAAGCACCGTGGGAGTCCCCAGTGGAGAACCAGGTGTAGGTCCAAATGTCGGGCAGGCGCTGACAGGATCAGGTTTCGGATCAGACACCATGGAGCGCTCGACCACGCAGTTTCAGGATCAGCAAATCGCACAGGAAACGAGCACGATCAAGGCGCCGTTTTCCGTAGAACGCGCTACAGCCAGCATCGGAATCCCGAGAAGTTACATCGTGGGCATTCTCAAGGCCGCCGACCCGGAAATCGATGTACCCAGCGAGGAAGATGTAATGCGGCAGCTGGACTCGGAACGAGGCCGCATCAGGGGTACGGTGAAGAATATACTTATGGCTCGCAATGACGAAGATGTGACCGTTGAAATTTTTCACGGAATGCAGCCCGCCCTCACCGTTCTCCCGGATGGAACCCTCGCCGTCACAAGCCAGGGTTCCGAAACTGGAGGCGTCGTCACCCAGGCCATTCAGTACGTCCCGGAGGGCGGCCTGGTCATTCTCGCGATCATCAGTCTGTTTCTCATGGCGCGTACTGCTTCGCAATCCTCCAAGATAGCCGAAAAGATGCATCAGGGGCATTCCGGGCAGGAAGAAGAGATGCGTGCGTCGGAAGGGGCATTGACTGTCGCCGCTGGTCCGATCGGACGTGTTGATCCTGCCGACGATTCCATGCTCGAAGCCGTGGAGCTTGACGGTGGCGATCTTCGTGCCAATCAGATCGCCGAACAAGTCGAAAAGCTGGTCGAACAGGATGCTGTGGGTGTCGCGCAACTCTTGCAGCAATGGGCGGATACCGGCAACCCTTAGCTCTGGCAGATCATGAAGATCGTGCAAATGTTGAGAACCGTTGAATCGACAGAATAATCGACAGAATAGTCGAAAGGAATCGAAGTGAGCGAGGGAGAGTTAACAGGAACAAAGAAGGCTGCTCTGCTCCTTGTATCTCTCAAGGGAGAGGTCTCTGCGAAAATCCTCGCTGAGCTTGATGATGAACTGGTCGAGCATGTAACGCGCGAAATAGCCTCGACGGATTCTGTTGAACCATCGATACGAAGCGACGTTATCGAAGAGTTCTACAACCTCGCGCTGGCTGCCCAATATCGGGACAAGGGCGGTATGAACTACGCTCGCGCACTCATCCAGAAGGCGCTCTCGCCCGAGAAGGCCTCCCGGATTCTTGGGATCATTGAGGGCGAAATATACTCCCATCCATTCGCTTTTCTGAGTCGTACCGAAGGGGAAAATCTGCTCACCTTCATTCAAGATGAACACCCCCAGACCATCGCTCTGATTGTGGCGCATCTTCCGTCGCTTAAAGCCAGTCAGATACTCGGCGGACTTTCTGAAGCAAAACAGGTCGAAGTGATCAGTCGGGTTGCGAAGATGGACCATACCAACCCGGAGGTGATCAAAGAGGTTGAGGAGGGGCTGGAGTTGCGGTTGTCCGGGATGATGTCGCAGACCTTGCAGAAGGTTGGTGGCGTTGAAAATGTTGCTGAAATGTTGAACCTCTCCGATCGCACTACAGAAAAAGGTATCCTTGAAAACCTCGAGACGGAAGATCCGGAACTCGTTGAGCAAATCCGCAGGCTGATGTTCGTCTTCGAAGATATCATGCTCGTCGACGACAAGGGTATCCAGTCTGTCCTGAAGGAAATCGAAAACGATGAACTTTCCCTTGGGCTTAAAACCGCCAGCCAGGAGCTTAAGGACAAAATCTTCAGGAACATGTCCGAACGCGCTTCACAGCTCATCAAGGAATACATGGAGTATATGGGCCCCGTACGCATCGCAGACGTCGAAGCTGCTCAGCAAAAAGTTGTGGATGTCGTACGACGCCTCGAAGACGCAGGTGAAATCATTATCTCCGGACGTGGCGGTGATAAGGAAATGATCGTTTGATGCAAAAAGTACGGCGACTGGTCAATCATAGAACCATAGTATTCGGAGCTGCGATCTAGTGGGAACTGTCATAAAAGCCGGAACCATCGGTCGCATCAAAAAGAGGATGGAAACACTCCGTCTCAACGACCACATGGCGGAAGCACGCGCCGTGATTCAGCGTGCACGTGAAACCGCCAACTCAATCCTCCGCGAAGCGCACGAAGAAGCTGCCATCTTAACAAAGGAAGCCGGAGAACGTGGATACCAGGATGGACATGTACTGGGGCGGGAGGCGGGACATGAGGTCGGCCGCAAAGAATCCTTTGAGGAAGGAAAAAATGAATTTCGCGCCGAACAGGATCTACTGGTCTCCTCCCTGTCGGAAATGCTCAGCCGGACCCAGGCCGAAAAGCAAGCCCTCCTGGATCGTGCCGAACGCGACCTCCTTTCCTTCGCCGTGATGCTGTCGCGACGGATCACAAAAGAAGCTGGTGTTGCGGATAGAGACGTTGTCATACGAAATGCGCGTGAAGCCATCGAGCATATCGGCGACTTCACAGACCTCACCATTCGCGTAAACCCCGTTGATGTAGCGAGGATGGAAATATACGCAGGATCCCTGGCCGAGCAGCTCGGTCGTTTAACGCACATGCGCGTTATGCAGGACGAAAAAATAGTCCCAGGCGGATGCATCGTCGAAACGCCTGAAACGCATGTGGATGCGACTCTCGACGCTCAATTCAGCCAGGCAGCTTCGTTGCTCCTGGGCGAACCAGTACCATGGGTGGACCCCACTGACAGGGACGATATTCTGCCTTCCGATGCACCTTCTGATGAAGCAGGATACGAGGGAGGGCATCCATGACAAGCGCCACACATTCCGACAGATCTTCTACTCCTGTACTCTTTGCACAGAAAAAACGAATCCTGGACCGTACCAATCTCATCCGGGTCTCAGGGCGGGTTATTGAAATGACCGGCCTGACGATCATTGCAGAAGGACTGCCTCTCTCGCTGGGATCTATCTGTGAAATCAAGCCAGCACACCGAAAACCAGTGCTGGCTGAGGTCGTCGGATTCCGCGGTAAGCGATCCATACTGATGTCGCTCAGTGACCCCATCGGTGTCGGCCCCAAGGATGTCGTCACAAGTATGCCAGCCATGGAAACCGTTGGCGTAGGCCAGCAACTACTTGGACGCGTCCTGAACGGATTGGGTCAGCCCATCGACGGTGCAGGAGCTTGCAACATCGAACAGCACATACCTATCTACACATCCGCCCCGGAAGCGTTTGTACGTCGCCATATCGACGAGCCCATGACAA
This sequence comes from Planctomycetota bacterium, assembly GCA_024275565.1. Classification (GTDB taxonomy): domain Bacteria; phylum Planctomycetota; class Phycisphaerae; order UBA1845; family UBA1845; genus JAJRYY01. Next base: position 39,957 of record JAJRYY010000018.1, on the reverse strand, counting down.
CCGGCATTCGTTCCATGGATGCCATGCTCACATTGGGGCGAGGGCAACGGATCGGACTGTTTGCTGGAACTGGCGTCGGAAAAAGCGTCCTTATGGGAATGATTTCACGCTACACAGACGCCGACGTCACGGTTATCGCACTCGTGGGAGAGCGTGGGAGGGAAGTCGGAGATTTCATCAAAAAGGACCTTGGCGAAGAGGGCATCAAGCGGACCGTGATGGTCGTGAGTACGTCAGATGAATCTCCAGTTCTCCGCGTCCGAGCCTGCTTCGTCGCCACCGCTGTCGCAGAATATTTCCGATCTCTGGGCAAGAACGTTCTCTTGCTCATGGACTCCGTCACCAGGCTCGCCATGGCCCAGCGTCAGATCGGGCTTGCCGCAGGAGAACCACCCGCCACAAAAGGGTACCCACCAAGCGTTTTCGCCATGATGCCAAAACTCATGGAACGAGCAGGACGCACCGACCGCGGCAGTATCACTGGAATCTACACGGTCCTCGTAGAGGGCGACGACATCAACGAACCCATCGCAGACGCAGCTCGGGGCGTGCTGGACGGGCATGTCTGGTTGAGTCGAAAAATCGCAAACGCAGGACATTACCCGGCGGTCTCAGTCCTGGACAGCATCAGCAGAGTCATGCCCGATGTCATCACCAGTGAACACTTATCTGCAGCCCGATCCGTCCGACGCATACTTGCAACATGGGCAGACATCGAAGACCTGGTCAATATAGGAGCCTACGCCAAAGGTGCAAATCTCGAATACGACCTCGCCGTCGAAATGATGCCCCGCATCAGAGCATTCCTGGAGCAAGGGCAATCACAGCGATGCGACGGCCTCGCCACCACGGACAGTCTCCTTGAAATTCAGAATGATATCGAATCCATGAGGCTTCGACTCAGCAACGAAGCAGGAAATCCTGCTCAGCAACCCGACGCCAGCGCAACACAAAACGCCTCTACTCCGCAGCCAGCCGATAACCAGGGAGCAGCATAATGCCGTTCCATTTCAGACTCGAAACGCTCCTGACAGTCCGCAAGAGAACAAGGGATGAGCATCGCCGCGTTGTTGCCGATTGCCTGAGACGTGTTCAGCAATGCGTTACAACCATGGAATCACTGCGTCGCCGCGAGCAGGAAACCATGGTAGACGCAAGACAGTCGCGCGAGCACACAACCATGGATGTATCATTGGTCCTGCAGGAGCAGCGTTGGAGAATGCATCTCCAGCGACGCGTATCTCGAATTCTGGACTTGATCAAAACACGCGAGGCTGAACTCGATGTCGCTCGTAATGCACTGGCTGAGCGCACAAGGGACGTCAAGGCGCTTGAGCGTTTGAGGGAAAAACGCGAATCCGAATACCGCTACGAGGAGGCACGAAAAGAGCAAACAAGCCAGGACGAACTGGCTGCACAAATGGTGGTCCAGCGAAAATCCGATCCCTACAGGCAATGCAACGAGGGCTGTTAAGGCAATGACAGGGTTATTATGGGATTCATAAAGAAAACATACAGACTCATAGCCACCTTCGCCCTCCTGAACCTGTTGGCTGTCGGTGGGGGAATCGGATACCTCGTCAAGACCGGTCGACTAGACAGCGACCGTGCCAGATCAATCGCAGAGATCATCAAACTGGGTTCGCCTGCGGAAGCTTCTGCCGACGATCTGGGTGATGCATCAGACGGAAATGATGCAGGAAGCCCGCTTCCACCTTCATCTGAAGAGAAACGGGCAGCCGAGGAAATCGCATGGCGTAACGCCGAACGTTACCGCGTACAGCTCGAGCAACGATTGAAACTAATCAACGCTGAACGCCTGGAAGTCAGCAGGCGTCGAGAAGAGTTTGAAAAAATCCAGAAACGAGCAAAGGAAGAAGAAGCAGAACGCCTCAAGGAGATGGGACGACCGGGTTACATCAAGGAACTCGAAATCATCGAGTCTTTAGCGCCAAAATCGGCACTCAAACAAATAACATCCATGAACCAGGCAGATGCCGCGCAAATACTCTTCCAACTTCCAAGCCGAAAGGTCAAAAAATATTCGAAGCAGCAAAGAGCGAGGAAGACATCGCGAAGGTGATAAAACTCCGCGAACTGATCAGAGACATCAAGACATACCCATCAGGAACCTGAGGCACTAAACAGCAGCCGGCAAAGAGGAATCACCATGCCCACAACTATCGTACAACCCGCGACACCCACAGCAACGACAACGCCACGCCGTGACAAAGATCACGAAACCGCTGTCCAGGAATCTCAGGCAGATTTCGACCTCCTCCTCGCAAACATCAGCAGCATCAATCCGGAAAACCAGCCCACAACCCGGTTCGACCTGGACGTCACCGGGCAAAACAAATCCGCACGCGCATCGCGCCTCGGAACAATGAAGAACGCCGATACCGCATCGCAAAACGGTCGCATCGCCTTGAATCAGGACACATGGTCCGAAAACCAGAGACCAGATCGACCAGAACCCGCGACGCAGCCACCCGCAACATCTCAGTCCCGCGCACAAGGGCAAATGAAAACACCATCCACCACGATCCCTCAAGACCCACAACAATCTGAAACAAGTGTCACCCCCAGCACACAGCCACCGGCAATCGAACAACTCGGGCAAGGCAGGCAGGTGGCAGATCGCACGTCATCGAGCGAGATACAAGCCACATCAAAGCCAAATACCTCCGAGGAACCAGCCCCCACATCCGTACCAGTCAGGAACACAGAACCTCAAATCCAGCCTGCGTCAACAGTCGCACGGAACGCATCAACCGTGACCAGAGTCGCCCCTGTGCAAAACACACAATCCGCAATCCGACCAGCTCAAAAGGGTGAAAATGTAGCCCAGGCCCGACCCACGAGCGAACCCAGGGCTACCGAAAGCTCAAAGAAGCCGACCCCGAATCCATCCCGCGCCGATGCACAACGAGCAATGTATGAACGCATAGCCCGCGTATTGCAGATGCAGTCCAAGAATGGAAAAACCACCGCACGAATCCAGCTCGAACCGCCAGCCATTGGTCGTCTCAACATCCATATGCAAATGAACAACGACATCATAAAGGTACGCCTTATACCCGAATCTGAAGATGCAAAACGCCTCCTCATGGGCGACGCAGATCGACTGAAGAGCGCTCTGGAAATCCAGGGTATCCGGGTCGAAAAAATGGAATTCAGCACACCAGGCGAAACGCGCGACCCCACCTCGCAATTCAGTCACGGTCAGAACACAGGTGGAAACGAATCTCTGGGACGCGACGGCCATGCACACCAACCCAGTAGCGGATCATCAAACGAAACGGAAAGATCAGACCAGGCAAGTACGCCGGAAAGAGAGCACGAATCAGAAGATGATAGCACCGACTCGTCCAGCATGATGCTCGATGTACGAGTGTAAGGACAGCTCTACGGACCTGTGAGCACAGAGTCCTTCGCTTTAGAGATGTTCGAGTCGATGCTGGCGTCGTAAAGCGACGCACATGTAAGACGTATCAATCGCAGAACAGGCAGCAAGACAGGGAGACTGACATGGATATAAACGCAATCGCATCACCAGCAGCTCAACCCAAAAGCACCAGCCCGGGGTCTCAGGCCCTCGCTCCGGAAGACTTCCTGAAGCTCCTCATCACACAGCTCTCAAATCAGGACCCACTCGAACCAACCAGCAACGAACAACTGCTCAACCAGCTCTCCAGCATCCAGGAAATACAGCTCTCAACATCACTCGTGGATTCCATGAATGCCCTGGTCGGTAATCAGAGATTCGGTGCAGTTTCTTCAATGATTGGGAAGCAGATCTCAGCTCAGTTCGGTGATGAGCAAAGCGGGGATAGGGAAATTTCCGGCGTCGTTGTGGCCATTCGATTCGACGCGGAGGGAAAAGCTGACCTGGAACTCGACTCCGGCGAACTCGTCGCGCTCGATCAGGTCACATCCATCGAGACCCCTGAAAACGCTGCGACAGAACTAATTGGAAGACTGGTGCGTGGCACGGAGCAGAACAGTTCAGGCGAAACGCGCACAATCGAAGGAATCGTCACCAGCGTGCGTACCGATCTAGCCCGTGGTCAGATCCTTGAGCTGGACACAGGAGAAGAGCTGCAAATGACTGAAGCAAGCTTGGCAGCATAGTGCAACCAGCAGGTGGAACATTCTCTTGATAGCATCCGCGGTGCAGAACATCGCAAGAGGAAAATCGTGAGTACAGAAATCACAGGAGCAAGGCAATCATGGGCCTGACAAGCGCAATCTTAACAGGATTCACAGGGATACAGACAAACCAGACCTCAATCGACACGATCGGTAACAACGTCGCCAACGTGAATACAACAGGCTACAAAAGCTCACGGGCGCTTTTTGAAACAATGCCGGTCAACACCCTTGAGGCAGGTACGCCACCGGGCACCGTGAATGGCGGAACCAACCCGATCCAGACAGGATACGGAAGCACGCTCGCGACGATCCAGCGAAATTTCGCACAAGGATCAACAGAACGAACAGGTTTGCCCTCAGACCTCGCCATTGACGGCGAAGGATTCTTTATCCTGCAATCAAGAGAAAACCAGCAGAACTACACCCGCGATGGAGCCTTTACACTCAATACTCGCCAGGAACTCGTCTCAGCAAACGGCGCCTTCGTACAGGGATTCCCAGCCTCAGCCGACGGGACCATCGACTCTGGAAATCTGACGAACCTGCGTATACCCCTCGGTGTCGTCTCAGAAGCCCAGGCAACCACAGAAGTGATCTTGGCAGGAAACTTCGATGCCTCAAGCGAGCCGGCAGTGTCAGGCTCCGTCTCGACCTCCAACATCATGATGACAACAGGTGGCGCCCCTGCCACAGCAGCAACACCCCTCACCGCACTCGTTGATGCAAACGACACGCCGCTTTTTTCTACAGCAGACGTCATAAAGATCGGCCAGGTGCAGAAAGGCGGACTCAAATATCCAGAGAGCAATTTTGTGGTAGGGGGCGACGGATCTACCCTGGGCGATCTCGCATCGTTTCTTGAGCAGGCACTGGGGATCGACTCACGCGACTCGGCTATCGGATCGCCCGGCGTCCAGATCGGTGACGGCACCACCGCCCCAGCCGGAGCGCTCGTTGTCATATCAAACGCGGGAGACGTCAACGCTCTGAACCTCGATCCAACCTCCATCAGCAACGACAGCACCGGGAAATTTCCATTCGCCTTCACGACCACCCCGGCGACCGGAGATGGATTCACCACCAGCTTCCAGATATTCGACTCTCTTGGAACACCGGTGGACGTCCGATTACGTGTCGTCCTGGAGGAAAAAACCGATGCAGGTACCCTCTGGAGATTCTCAGCAGAATCACTATCCACCGGGACCGCGACCACTTTTCTGGGTGATGGCACGGTCGCTTTCGATCAGAATGGTCAATTCAAATCTTCCACCGGCACGCAGGTTTCCGTCGGCCGGGGCAATACGGGTGCGGTAAATCCCCTCTCATTCCAGATCAGCTTTTCGGACGTCACAGGCCTCACTGATGTTGGCGGAGATTCGACTCTGGAGATGGCCTCGTCCGATGGATCGGAGGAGGGGACACTCACCGGATACGAGATCACCTCGGATGGAGTTATTGAAGGGACACTTTCAAACGGGCAGACCCGAACATTAGGTCAAGTGGCACTTGCATCGTTCGCCAACAACGAGGGGCTTATCGGACTGAGTGAAAATCTTTTTTCAGCAGGGGCAAACAGTGGTGACCCCGTCGTCGGAGCGCCACAGGCTGGAGCCACTGGCAGTATCGGATCCGGACAGTTGGAGCAGAGCAATGTGGATTTATCGCGCGAACTGGTCGGTTTGATCACAGCTTCCAATGGTTTTTCCGCCGCAGGACGGGTTGTTCGGCAGGCGGATGATATGCTTCAGGAGCTGCTATTGCTTGTGCGTTAGGGATAACACCCTGTGTGTCAGGGATAATACCCTATGTGTTAGGGAAAATGCCCTATGCGTTAGGGGTAATGCCCTAGTTCGTCGGCAAGCAGTGGTGTCAATAGTATCTGGGCGGGAGTTATTTGTCATGATCCATGTGACGCGACTGAACGATCGAAAAATCGTCGTGAATGCCGAGTTGATCAAGTTGATCGAATCGACTCCGGATACGCTGATTACGCTGGTAAATGGTGAAAACTTCATGGTCCGGGAAACAGTCGATGAGATCGTCTGCAGGGCGACTGAGTATGCTCGACAGATTCGCGGTTTTAAGCTTGTGTGAGGTTTGTTTACGCCTGATTTACACCGAATAAGGGTCAGGTCTGGCCAAAGAAAAAGCTGTGATTCGACGATATCGGATGTGAGTTGCTGGTCTCGTGCGGGCTGAGTTAAGGAATCGACCTTTATGGATATTGCCACAGTATTTGGATTGATCGCCGGATCCGGACTGATTCTCTGGGCGATCATGTCGAAATCCTCAATCGGCGCGTTTATTGACGTGGGTTCCGTCGCGATCGTGATCGGTGGTTCGGTTTCAGCGACTTTGATTGCGTTTCCGCTGAAGAATGTTCTGGGTTCGGTCAAGGTGTTGATGAAGACGATTTTCACCAAGGCTGAGAGTCCGACCAAGCTCATTGGCGACCTGGTTCAATATGCTGAGATCGCCCGTCGTGATGGTATTCTGGCGTTGGAAAATGTGATTGAGGGCATCTCGGATCCGTTCGTTGTGAGCGGGCTTCAGATGGCTGTTGATGGGACTGATCCGGCGTTGGTAGAGCAGATGCTGAACAGCGAGATGGATTCTCTTGCGGCGCGTCATGCGACGGGAAAATCCCTCTTTGACACGATCGGTCGTTATGCACCGGCGTTTGGAATGATCGGGACGCTGGTTGGTCTGGTGATTATGCTCCAGAACATGGATGACCCGGCTGCGATTGGTCCAGGTATGGCGGTTGCGTTGTTGACGACGATGTATGGTGCGATTGTTGCGAACCTTGTTGCGTTGCCGCTTGCCGACAAGCTTGCGCTCCGTAGTGATGAGGAGTTGTTTCTGATGGAGATCGTGATTAAGGGGATTATTGCGATTCAGTCGGGAGATAATCCTCGTGTTGTGGAGCAGAAGCTGAAGACGTTTCTTCCGCCGTCGATGCGTGCTTTTGAGGCTGTTGAAGAGGCGGCTTAGTGTTTTTCTGGTGTGGTTATTTCTGCTGCGATTGAACGTCGCGTTTTCGTGATTTGAGCTGGATGATCCGCAGGTCGGACTCCAGGGCTTTGGAACTCCAGGACCATGGCGAGAAAGAAAAAAGCTGCAGCCGCTGGCGCCCCTGAGTGGATGGTGACGTTCGGGGACATGATGTCGTTGCTGTTGTGTTTTTTCGTCATCATTGTGTCGATGAGCGAGCAGAAGCAGGATCGTCGCTTTCAGGAGGTTATGGATTCTCTCCGGATGGCGTTTGGTCATCAAGGTCGGATCGGCGTAGTCCCGACCCTGGATTCCAGCAAGAACAGTCTGGTGGAGCAGTTGAAGCGTGTTGTGCTTATTCAGCAGACGAAAAAGGAAGGGGATTCTGACGAGGAGGGGATTGAGGGGAAAGTCGTTCGCGTGACGGATGTACGCGAAGGGATCAATTTGGAGGTAGGTGGACGGGTTACATTTGAACGGTTCAAGGCTGATTTGAAACCTGAAGCGCGAGCCTTGATTGGGGGGCTTGTATCCAAGGTGATTGGTCACAATACGATCATCAAGGTGCGTGGTCACGCGACGCTTGAGGCGCTTCCTGCAGATTCACCGTTTCGTGATGCGATGGAGCTTTCGTATGCCCGAGCTCGTGCTGTTGCTGACACACTGGTTGATTTTGGGATCCGTAGCGGTCGTCTTCGCATTGAGGCTGCTGGGAACCACGCTCCGCTTGTACGTCAGGCGTATGAGGAGCGTCGCCGCGCGTTGAATCGTCGTGTTGAAATAATTGTGACAGAAGCGATCGTGGATGATTTTGCCGGTCAGCTCATGGGTACTGAAGAAAGGGTAACGGATCATGGCAGCCGATGACGCTGGCGTTGATGATAATGGTTCTGAGGGTGAAGAGAAGAAAAGTGGTCGCCTGAAGCCGCTGATTATTGTGGGTCTCCTGATGCTTGTGGAAGGGGTGGGGATTTTTGCGACGATGAGTTTTCTCAGTCCTGATCCGAAAGCTGCTGAAGCTGCCATGGACGAGGAGGCGATGCGTGATCCGTTTCAACTTGAGGGTCAGGTTGAGCTTCCACTCTGCGAGGTACAGTCGTTTAATCGGAAAGAGGGGCGGTTGTTTGTCTACAACATGGGGTTATCAATACTGGTAGAGGCTGAAAGTGTTGAGGTGTTGGAGAAATTCATCGAACTTCGTGAGAGCATGATCCAGGATCGCGTCCAGACGGTGATTCGCTCTGCAGACCCTCAGCATCTGAACGACCCGACGATGGAGCAGATCAAGCGTCAGCTTCGATTTGAGGTGAATAATCTTCTTGGGGGCAAGGAATTGGTGCAGGAAGTGTTGATTACGAAGATGTTGCAGTCTCGCGCCAACCTTTGATTGGAATCAGAACGCCATTGAGGTCGATAGAAACGCACGTGGCATTATTGGACGTGTGATCTTGAGACGATAATCATATGGCAGACGACCCGAATAACCCGAATCCCGACGAAATGGAAGGGGAACTTTCTACGCCCGGCGGTGCCTCTGAAGAAGGTGACGCTGTCGCTGGTGGTTCTTCGGAAGATGGTGTTTCTGACGGTGCTGGTCTGGATGATGCCGCATGCGCATCGGATTCAGAATCACCTTCTGGTGATGTCACTCCTGATGATCCTGGTGACACTGTGGCAGATTCGTCGGAGGATGCTGCTGGTGGCGAGATGCCGCCTTCGAGTGCTGGCGATGTCGGTGAAGATTCATCTTCAGTTGAAGATGCTGGCCTGGGTGGTGAAGTTTCCAGCACGGATGTAGAGCCGTCGAGCGATGATGGTACGTTTGACCAGGCCGACATCGACGCCCTGACGTCTTCGGTCCAGGGTGCAGGATCGGTTGATGCACCTGGTGATGGTGATTCCGAATCAGCAGCAGACCTTTCTGGAGAATTCAGCCAGGCGGATATCGACGCCTTGACGAGCGCGGCGGGCGATGATGTGTCTGGGGGTATTGTTACCTCTGATGTGGATTCGATGGATGGTGCTGCCAGCGATGGGTCATTTTCCCAGGCTGATATAGATGCTGCCTTTGGAGAATCAAGCGGATTGGCTGGCGATGTTGCTGCTGATGCTCCGTCTGATCTCACAGGGCAGGCAGGGATTGATGCACTGTTAAGCGGTGGGGTCGATGGGGTTTTGCAGGAGTCTGAAGAGCCACAACTTGACTCCGCAGGTCGACCTTTTGACGCTGCAGCTGCCGAGATGGCGGCTGCAATCGCAGAAGAAGCTGCTTCCGCTGCTTCCGCTCCTTCACCTCCTGAGACATCGAATCTGAGTTCTCCGGACCTTCCTGACTTCACCGGCAAGTCTGCCTCGTCATCTGCCAAGGACATTTCGATACTTCGTGATGTTGATATGCATGTGCATATTGAGCTTGGTCGGACCCGTATGTTTCTTGACGACGTGATCAAGCTTGGTGAAGGAAGTGTTGTTGAACTGGACGCATTGGCTGGTGACCCGGTTGATGTATTTGTGAACGATCGCCTCGTCGCTCGTGGTGAGGTTCTGGTGCTGGGTGATAATTTTTGTGTTCGAGTGAGTGAAATCGTATCTGGCCCTCAATTGGTGGATGCTGGTTGATATGAAGATAATTGCGAACCATGCTGCGTTTATACTGGTATTTCTGGTGGGTATTGTGGTAATGCCCGCGTTTGCTGACACATCTGAAGTGTTGGGTTCTGCGTTGGTGACTGGTGGTGGAACAGTTGTGAACGGTGGGTTGTCTCTCTCGCCAGAGACCGAAGCGTTGGGCGTTGAAGATTCAGAGTCTGAAGATGAGGTTTCTGCTGCTGGTGTTTCAGAGTCGTCGCTTGATTTGGATGCAGCATTTGTTGGTCCTGTTGAACCGCCAGCTACGCGAGGATCACCTTTTTCCGGGTCTTCGGTGATTCCGAGTCGAGAGGTGTTGGACCGAGAAACGACTTTGCAGCGACGTGTCGAGTCAGAAGGTGTTGAAGCTGCGATTCCCTGGTATCGTCATGGGATGGTTGCGTTGTTGCTCGTTCTGTTTGCGATCTCTGTCACCGGTTGGATAGCGCGGCGGTTGCTGAGGCCTGCGATGGGTAGTGGAAGTGATCTTATGGAGGTGATTCGGCGTACTCATTTGTCTCCGAAGCAGAGTATCGCTCTGGTGCGTCTTGGTGATCGTTTTGCGTTTGTAGGTGTGACATCCGATCGCATTTCGATGCTGCACTGTGTGACGGATTTGGAAGAGACGCTTTCTCTGCAAGAAAAGATCCATCGTAGGCAGAGTTCTGCGGAACGTGCCGCGTTCAAGAAAGCGCTTGAAGAGGAGAGTGCAAGTTTTGAGGTTGGTGATGATGCGTGTTCGCCGTCTGATGACCTTGTGTCCGATCGATCGGCGCGTCTGAGTGAGACTCGGAATGAGCTGAAGAGTTTGTTGACGCGGCTTCAGGGGCATTGTGGTGGCGATATGAAGCGGGTTTCGCCGGATGGGACGCTTCCAGGCGCGGAGGTGCCTGACTGATTGATCTGTTGAATCTGTCGCATATTCTGGCGTACCTTTCGAGAATTTGAGGTCTAAGCGCTAATGGAGTAGCGCTTCATTGAATGAGCATGGAGGCTTGGTGAAACTCGTATTGATTGTGATGCTTGCGTTGTGGGTTTTGCCCGTGACGCTCCCTGCTCGCGCCCAATCCTTGACGGATTTCAGCTCGTCGTCGGATTTTTCCGCGAGTACGGCACCCTCGTCGTCCCCATCGATCGACAATCCCTGGAATATACCCGATGGTCGGGGGATCTTGACACCTGCCACGGATGGTGAGGGTGTGGGTGCGACGCTGCAGATCGTCGTCATTATGACGATCCTGACGCTGATTCCTTCGATCCTGATCATGACGACGAGTTTTGCCCGGATTATGGTTGTGTTGTCGCTGTTGCGGCAGGCGATGGCGACGCCACAGCTTCCGCCGGGTCAGGTGCTGATGGCGCTGTCGCTGTTTATGACGGCAGTTGTGATGGCGCCGACGTGGGCGCGGATCAACACTGAAGCACTTCAGCCATATCTGAATGGCAAAATGGGTCAGCGTGTGGCGTTTGAAAAAGCAGGGGATCCCATTCGGCAGTTTATGTTCGCTCAGATTTCGCGGAATGATAATTACGAAGATATTTACCTGTTTCATGAGTATGCGACGGGAACGTCCGTGGAGCGAAGTACGCCGTTGTCTTTAGAGGACGTCTCGACGACAACGCTGATCCCTGCCTTCATGCTGAGCGAGCTTAAGACAGCGTTCATCATGGGGTTTCGGATTTACCTTCCATTTCTGGTGATCGATATGGTGATCGCGTCGATTCTGATTTCGATGGGGATGATGATGTTGCCACCAGTGTTGATCAGTCTGCCGTTTAAATTGCTTCTATTCGTGTTGGCGGATGGGTGGCGTCTGGTGGTTCAGACACTTCTGTATAGTTTTGAGAGTCTCCGAGTGTAGGTGCTGTTGTTGGAGGATGATGAGATGGATCTTGGTGTGGCGTTGGATCTGGGGCGGAACGCGTTTTTTATGGCGATGTCGACGTCGGCGCCGATTCTGCTTATCGGGCTGATTGTCGGGTTGTCTATTTCGGTGATGCAGGCTGTGACGCAGTTGCAGGAGCAGACGTTGACGTTCGTACCGAAGATTACAGCGATGGTCGCAGCCGCAGCGTACTTCATTCCGTGGATTGCAAATCGGATGCTCACATACGCTCAGGATATGTTTGGTACACTGCCGTCATAGGTTTTGGCTTGAGGAGGGGATATTCGCGTGCCATTTCCTGCATTCAACATCATGCTAGCACTGCCAGCGTTTGCGATGGTCCTGTTTCGCATTGGGGGGATGACCATTTCAGCACCGTTAATCAGCTCCAATGCGTTGCCCAGGTCGTTCAAAATAGCATTTACATTTGTCGTTTCCCTGATGCTTTTACCAGCCGTCGGACGCCACCTCCCGACGGATATCAACATGACGACTGTGATTGCGAATGTGGTCGGAGAAATGTTTGTAGGGCTTATTATCGGGACGTCGGTTGGGCTGATTTTCGTTGGCGTTCGCCTGGCTGGGACGGTGATTGGTCAGCAGGCCGGTATTGCGTTGTCGCAGGTGATCAATCCCATGCAGAATGAGCAGGGGACGATCATGGGACAGATCTATGATCTTGTCGTGCTGGCGTTGTTTCTTGCGATCGGTGGGCATCGGTACATGATCGCAGTCGTATTGGATTCGTATGTGGCTGTCCCTCCTGGGATGTTTGCGTTCGATAGATCGTTTCTGACCCTTCTTGTCGATCTGGTTCAGAGCGCGTTTGTGCTAGGGATGAGACTTGCCGCACCGGCGCTGATCGCGTTGATGCTGGCGTCGCTTGTGATGGGATTTTTGTCGAAGACCATTCCCCAGTTGAATATCCTGACGGTTGGGTTTTCGATACGCATCATGATTGGCATGTTCACGGCGGCGATTTCGTTGTCGCTTGCGTTCGAATTACTGACTGAACACATGTTCGATGTTATGGACAGGACTCGTTTCGCCTTTGGGATGACGCCCTGAGGTGTGCGCGCGATCGGGCAATAGGCTGACAAAATATGGCAGATGATTTTGGAGATAAATCAGAACCGCCCACCCCGCGTCGGCGTATGGAAGCACGCAATCGCGGACAGGTTCCAAAGAGTCAGGAATTGAACGCAGCCGTGCTGCTGCTCGGATCGCTGCTCACACTGGAAATGTTCGGAGGTCGGTTGTGGAAGAAGATGCTCGCTGTGATGGGGCGTTCGCTGGAGGGAGATCTTATTCCTGGAGTGAAAGCGAATCTCGCGCTCAGCAAGGGCATCGTGGGCGAGATGATTTCAGGCATTCTCCCGCTGTTTCTCAGTGCGTTCGTGATCGCGCTGGTCATTCAATATTCCCAGGTTGGATGGTTGCTCACCACCAAACCCCTGGAACCAAGCTTTACCAAGCTCAACCCGATCAATGGCATCAAGCGGATATTTTCACCGCAATCCTTATTCCAACTCGTGCAGAATCTTGCAAAGCTGTCACTTGTACTGCTGGTCTCATGGTCTGCCGTAGCGGGAATCATCGACCAGGTCATGTTGGCCCACACGGTCGACATTGCATTGCTGATGGGCCTGGCCTGCAAGCTCATGTATTACCTTGGCATTCGCATTGCGATTGTACTCCTTATGCTCGCACTCATCGATTATGTATACCAGCGGTACCGTCATGAAAAGCAGCTTAAGATGACGAAGGATGAGGTAAAGGAAGAGATGAAACGCATGGACGGTGACCCCGTGATCAAACGTCGTCGTCGAGAAATACAGCTGAAACTTGCAGCAGAACGCATGAAGGAGGCAGTTCCGAAAGCAGATGTGATCGTGACGAATCCTACCCACTACGCGATTGCGATCCAGTACGATGAATCCAATATGAACGCTCCTACGGTTGTGGCGAAGGGCGTCGATTTTCTGGCGTTGCGAATTCGTGAGATCGCTTCAGCACATGGGATCCCCATTGTTGAGAAACCGTTTCTTGCGAGAACGCTTTATAAGGACGTCGAGGTGGGCGATGAGATCCCGGAACGATTTTATCGTGCGATCGCGGAATTGCTGGCCTATGTGTATGAGATCGCGGGACGACAGATTGGTCCTGCTCCAGTGCCCACGGCATAATCGCTTAAGGGAAGATTTGCTTTATGGCGACGATGGAAAAAATTAAACAGGTACGCGAGATCACTTTGCATGACCTCGCCCAGGGGGTGTTGCGCCATAAGAGCGCCGTGTTCCCGGTCTTTTCGCTATGCCTCATCCTCGTCATGCTTGTTCCGCTTCCGCCATTTCTGATGGACATACTCATCGCAGCGAACATCACCATCGCAGCCGTTGTTCTGATGACAGTGATGTATATGAATGGTCCGCTGGAGTTTTCTGCGTTTCCATCCATGTTGCTTGCCATGACACTGTTCCGGCTTGTATTGAATACAGCCACCACACGGTTGATTCTGACGAATGCGGATGCGGGCCCTGCAGCTGCCGGCGATGTGATCAGAGTCTTCGGGGAGTTCGTCGCCGGTGGTTCGCTTATGGTGGGTGTCGTTATTTTTGCGATCATCGTGGCGATTCAGTTTATCGTGATCACCAAAGGCGCGACCCGGATAGCAGAAGTGGCTGCTCGATTCACGTTGGACGGAATGCCAGGTAAACAGATGGCCGTGGATGCGGACCTGAATGCCGGACTGATCGATGAACCAGAAGCTCGCCGCCGCCGCGAGGAAATTACCAGCGAATCAGACTTCTATGGAGCAATGGACGGTGCGAGTAAGTTTGTACGCGGGGATGCGATCGCAGGATTGGTTATCACATTCATCAACATAGCAGGCGGTATCTACATCGGCATGGTTGAACAGGGCATGACGATCATGGATACGCTTCGGGTTTTCACGACGCTGACCATCGGTGACGGGCTTGTGTCGCAGATTCCAGCCTTCATCATCTCCATCGCAGCTGCCCTGATCGTGACACGGTCTGCGTCGAAGAAGAACCTCGGAGATGAGATGGCGGGGCAGTTGACGCAGCAACCAGTTGCCTTGGTACTCACCGCGATATTTTTATTCGTACTGATGCTCACGCCGCTTCCGTGGATGCCGTTGCTGGGGCTTGCTGCTCCAACATTGGCGATCGCCACGATTGTGTCTCAGCGTCGCAAGAAAAATGAACAGAAGCAGGCAGAAGCTACAAAAGTCAAGGCAAAGCCAGCCGAAAAGCCTGAAAAACTAATCCTGCCCGATGCGATGGAAATTGGCGTTGGTTACGGTTTGATCCGGCTTGTCGACCGCAAACAGGGGGGGTATCTTCTCGATCGCATTACAAACATGCGACGTCAGATCGCGCAGGAACTGGGTATCATCGTGCCCGCCGTGAGGATCCGTGACAACATTCAGCTTCAACCGAACCAGTACGAAATTCGGATACGTGGTAGCAAAATCGCCGAGGGAGAAGTGCTTCCCGGGCACCTGCTCGCCATCGATGCCGGGGCTGTCATTGACCGGGTCCATGGTATAGATGCCGAAGAACCCGCCTTCGGTCTTCCCGCAGTCTGGATCGATGAAGCATCGCGTCAGGAAGCAGAGCAGCGCAATTATACGGTGGTCGAAGCCTCGAGTGTGCTCTCGACTCACCTCACTGAAACGATCAAACGTCACGCAGACGAACTGCTCACGCGTCAGGAAGTGAATGCCCTGCTCGATACCCTCAAGGAACGCTCGCCAAATCTTGTCGAAGAACTGATACCCCAGGTCGTCAAACCAGGCGAACTGCAGAAGGTGCTGCAGCTTCTCCTGCGCGAGCGTATTCCCGTGCGTGATCTGGAAACGATTCTCGAAACGATTGGCGACTGGGCACCACGAACGAAAGATCCGGACGTTCTGGTCGAGTACGTCCGAGCAGCGCTCGCGCGAACTCTGTGCGATATGAACCGAGGTTCTGAAGGCAAGCTTGTCTGCATCACGCTCGATCCGAAGCTCGAAGAGACAATTGGCGCGCACATTGAAGTGACGGACCGTGGCACCTATTCTGCACTGCCACCTTCCGTTCAATCGAAGATTATCGAGAATGCAAAAATAGAGGTCGAGCGTATTATCCCAACGCTTGATGGGCGTACGCCGGTCATTCTTTGTGCACCGCGCGTGCGTCTCTGGTTAAGGAGAATGCTTGAGGCGTCAATTCCCCAGGTGGCTGTGATGTCGTTTAATGAAGTTGTTCGCGGATTTGGGGTAGAAACTAGAGGTATGCTGGTGATCGATCATGAATCTTAAAACTTTTCGTGCTAAAACAATGGCTGACGCGCTCGCTCAGGTGAAGAAAGAGTTCGGTATCAGTGCTGTTATCCTGCATACGCGGACCCGGAACGAAGGTGTGCGCGGGCGATTGGGCTGCACAGTTGTTGAAATCACCGCAGCAAAAGATACTTTTTCCTTGCCCCCGGATGTTCGGACGGGTAGGGTTCGACCCGCTTCGGGAGGACAACGTCACTCAGATGGAGCTTCTGCAGTGCAACTTGTCACATCGCCACAATCCAAAGTGTCGCAACATGGCACTGTCCCCCCCAGGGTCACGCCCGGCGGTGTACCGTCCCCAGTCGATTCTACTGTAGCTTCGCTGTCAGGCGAATTGAGTGCGTTGCGGTCAGCCTTTGCCGATCTGGCATCCGAGACGCGCCGTGCGAGGTATGGCCACCTCGCTCCGCAATTGCAGTCGGTGGTTCAACCACTGATCGAGAGTTGTGTCTCTGAAGATATCGCAGAACAGCTTGCAAGAAGACTTCGTGCTGAGATTCCGCAAGATAACTGGAACAATCCAGAAAAGCTCCGAGAGGCATTGTCGAAGTATGTGGCGTCTATGTTGCCTTCGGATGTAGCAAGTGTTGGAAAGCGTACCGACGGTCCAAACGTTGTCGCACTTGTAGGATCCACCGGGGTTGGCAAGACGACCACCATTGCCAAACTGGCGGCGAATATCCGTATTCATCAGAAGAACAAGGTTGCGTTGCTCACGACTGACACGGTTCGTGTAGGTGCATATGAGCAGTTGCAGTGTTATGCAGATATCATTGAAGTTCCCATTCGCCTGGTAGCTACGGCTGATCAGATGCGAGACGCGGTAGAGCAGTATTGTGATTATGATGTCATCCTGGTCGATACGCACGGCGTGCGACCCGACGACAGCGGTGCGATGGATCATCTGAAATGTATGCTCGACGCTGCAAGGACAGATGAGGTCCATCTGGTGCTGTCTGCCAACATGGCAGACCCCGTGTTGCATCATGCCGTACGCCACTTTGCCCGCCTTGGGGTCGATCACCTCATTTTCTCCAAGCTGGACGAAGCGGTCGGCCTGGGGGTGGTGTTGAATTGTCTTTCTCGCGTGACTGCCAAGCTGTCTTTTGTGACTACTGGCCAAAATGTACCAGATGATCTGCGAGCCCCGCGATCGTCAGAACTTGCCGATTGGATCGTTGCGGGACAGATGAGCCTATAGCCCGACCCATACATTGTCAGGGCTGCGGGCGGGACGGATGGAGTGGTTTCACATGGTGGAAATCAGGCGACACGCTCATGGTGCAGACAAGCAGGCAACGGATAAGCCTGGCGGGGGTGATTCGCGCGGATCGGTGCTGAACGGTGGGAGGGCTGACCGTGGCGTCGAGACGATGACGCTGGCGATCGTTGGCGCCAAAGGGGGGGTGGGTGCGACCACGATAGCATTGAATCTCTCGGTTTACCTCGCACTTTCCGGTCATGAGGTAGCCTTGGTAGATGCATCGGGATCGTGTATCGGACCAGGTGACCTCCTGATCGGACCGACCTCATCGCGCGTGGAAGACCGATTGGCAAGTCGGTTGCAGATAACACGCGACCTATCAAAAAGAACCGTGCAGCGACATAAATCCAGCTCGGGACATTACCGCAATTTTCGCATCCTGGATTGCCCATCTCATGTGCTGAATGCCCAGGCGGATATGATACACGCATCCGATCGGATCGTGGTGGTCTGCGATCCCGATTCAATGTCTGTAACTAGCGCATACACAATAGTTAAGCGCATTTTTGCATGTAAATGTCACAACGCAGTCAGCGTCCTCATCAATCGTGCTGAAAGTCTCGCCCAAGCGGACCGCGTGGGCGCCCGCATTGTCCACACTTGCGACAGATTCCTGAACTTTTCTCTTGCGTACGCCGGGTTTGTGCTTAATGATAGCCAAGTCGGACGTGCGGCGGATCGTCGTCTTCCTTTTGTCGTTGGTTTCCCCCGCTGTCCGGCTGGCCTTTGCATTAAGGCTTTGGCGGCCCGTGTGCTCCGCGCTGGCGCGGTGATGGAGCGCGAAAACGGGTTGTCTGCCAGAATTGCTGGGCTGTTCGCCTGATGGAATTTTCCATCGGGCAGCTGCCGACACGGATGTCGGTGGGTATTCGGTCGTCTTTCGATCGTGGATGGAGCCGAACTCTCATTTCTTGCTCGTATCTACACGAAGGGCGTTGCTGGATCATCTAAGGATGGTGTTGTGTTTGCCAGGGAGGTGTCCGTTTCATGGCACCACGTGCAGTCGGAGCCACGCTCGGATTTTTCGCCTTTACTATAAGCATTTTCGCGGGAATCTGGGTAGGTCAACCTGTTAGTCTAACGCTCTCACGTGCCATCTGGGCGATGTTTGTGTTTTGCATTATCGGTCTGGTGACCGGGTATTGTGCGCATGTCGTGGTCCGAGAACACATTCGTAAACGCGAATCGGAATTGTTTCCGGACGAACATGCAGTCGTGCAGGAGTCAACGACTGCAATGGATGAATCTGATCCTGGAATATCATCCACTGCGGCAGCGCCGAAGCCGATGGAGAGTTGATCGATTTTGCAAGGGATTCCGAAAACGCCACTCGCGATGGAGCGCAGGATCGCTCGCGGTCTTTTCGTGGCATGGGGACGTTACGACGTAGGAGTTGCACATATGCAGGCAACAGCGGGAAGGAACAGCAAACTGGATCCGATGTGGTACGAATTCAAGGAGAATGCTACACCGGGATTGCGGAACATACTTGTTGAAAAGTACTTTCCGATCGTCAAATACAATGCAGAGCGCATCAGTGCGAAGCTGCCTGACGAAGTCGACACCGATGATCTCATATCGGCCGGTGTTTTCGGACTTGTCGATGCAATCGAGTCGTTCGACCTTGACCGGGGCGTGAAATTCGAGACGTACTGCGCTCCGAGGATTCGGGGGGCAATCCTCGATGAACTGCGTGCGATGGACTGGGTTCCGCGACTCGTGCGAAGCAGGGCACACAAGCTCGAAGCGACCACGCGGATCCTGGAGGCGCAGATGGGGCGTCATCCGACCACCGAGGAGATCGCAGGGCACATGCGTCTTCCGAAGGAGGAATTCGATCGTCTGATGCGAGACTCCAAGGCGGTCACGCAGGTCTCGCTCTCCAGAAAGCAATATGAGACGGACTCGAATCGCGATGTCCGGGAAATCGACATTCTCGAAGATCGGCGGTCAGTCGATCCTGTCGAGGAAGCTCAGAAACGCGATCTGAAACATTTGGTAACCAAGGGGTTGACCCGGGCTGAGCGACTGGTGTTGATTCTCTATTACTATGAACAGATGACGATGAAGGAAATTGGCGCCACGCTGGACCTTTCCGAGAGCAGGGTCAGCCAGATGCACTCCGCCATCCTTGCGCGACTCAAGGGTCAGCTCCAGCGATTCAAGAAAAGTCAGGATGAGCTAATCGAAGCCGTCGCGTAGCGAATAATCAGAGGCGTCAACACCACACAACGCCACGGTTGTAGCGTCATGTCACCCCCTGTATGGGGGTTTTTCATGCCCGGACCAGATTCTGGCTGTATAAAACCGTGTATAAGTACCGATAATATCTCTGGGAAAAGAAGCGGGACTTTGAGACGCCGGAGATGGTACAATGGCAGACATGCCCCCGCCAATCGTAGGGTCCAGTGCTCAAGCAGGCTATGTGCAGGGAGAAGCTTCGCGCGTCCGGGACGCTGAGCGTTCGGGACAAAGTGGCGCCGCTGAAAAGAGCATCAAAGCCATCGACCAGGCAGGCAATGCCATCGAGACGTCCGACGAAGATACGGCTGTCTTCAGCGATTCAGAAGGCGGTGGTACGCATGGTAGAGACGCCGGGGATGGCGATCAGGAGGAAATTTACGAGGATGATGGCGAAGCGTTGACCGGCGTGGTGATCGACGATGAAGGTGCAGAACATCTGGATATACAGGCTTGAGATAACCAACATTGCAGCTTAGGCGATTTCTGACCAGAATGTTGGAGAGAGAACGGGACCCGGTTGCTTGCAGCCGGGTCTTGATTTTTATAGCGTTTTCACGCCAGGCGTAACGAACGGCACAAGTCATTCCACGGGTGAATCCGACGATGAGACGCTGTGCTTGAACATGGCATGCACCACGGGTTCGTTCGTCCGAATATGTCTGTTCTGGCAACAGTTCGCAAGGAGATTCGCCCTCCGGAAATACACCTTGCCTGTTTCCTGGGAACTACCACATTTCGCAGATCCCGATAATATACGCATATGCGATTCACGAAGATGCATGGCACAGAAAACGATTATGTCTTCGTCAACTGCTTCGAGGAGCAGGTGGTGGATGCGCCAGCGCTCGCGCGCGTCATTTCCAGTCGTCATACCGGCGTTGGCAGCGATGGACTGATTTTGATCTGCCCGTCAAACGAGGCTGATGTGCGGATGGAGATGTACAACGCCGACGGAAGCCGTGCTCAAATGTGCGGAAATGGTATCCGTTGCGTTGCAAAATATGCCAGCGATCACGGGCTGGTCAGCTCGACGACCGTCGCAATCGAATCCGACGACGGGGTCAAGATGGCTGAATGTGTCGTGGAGCAGGGGAAGGTTGCTACCGTCACGATTGATATGGGACGTCCGCGATTTGCACCCGCCGATTTACCCGTACTGCTCGATGGCGTCGAGATCGTGAACGTTCCGATAGAGATCAATGACCGAACATATGCGCTCACTGCCGTCTCGATGGGAAACCCCCACGCAGTGATTTTTCTCGACGATCTTGACGCGATCGATCTGCCTGTCGATGGACCGGCGCTTGAGTCGCATCCACTTTTTCCACAGCGCGTCAATGCCCACTTTGTCCATGCAGAATCCCCGAACAGCGTGCGCGTTCTTACATGGGAGCGTGGATCAGGGCCGACGCGTGCGTGTGGGACGGGTGTGTCAGCGGTTTGCGTCGCGGGCGCGAGGACGGGGCATACGGGACGTGAGATCACAGCGCATGTCCCCGGCGGATTCTTATCACTCAGGTGGGCGGAGAACGACCACGTCTACATGACCGGGCCAGCCGTCGAGGTGTTCACAGGCGACTGGCACGCCGTTTGACTGGCACGACGGTTGACTGGCACGCCGTTTGACTGGAACGACCGGGTGTTTATGGCTGACTCGCACGCCGGCGAATGAACCCCACAGCGAACAGCCCCATCGAACCCAGCAGGGCGGCCGTAGGTTCAGGTGCGTGCGTAATTTGCTGAAATTCGTTCCATGAAACGCCTCTGGGCGTGTCGAATTTCCATGAAATACCATCCCACGTCGCAGAAGCTCCCCCGATGGGGCTGGATGCAATGATGCTGTCGTAGGTGAAGAGTGTGAGCGTAAATGCAGTGGTCTCCGGTTCGTCTATGAAGTGGGATCGCCAGACCAGCTCGTTGGTCGGTGTTCCGGCCGCAGCCGTCATGTAGCCCTGGTCCGGACCAGGTGCGAATGAGGACTCACGCCAGCCGCTGGTTCCCCCGGAGATGCCGAAATCCCATGCGTCCGTTTTGAAACCGGTATAGAGAAAGTCGCGGTAGTCGGCGCCAGCAGGCATCGAGGGGTCTGTCAGGATGATGCCCATATTGTTGAAGGACGTGCTGCTGCGTAGTTGAAAGGACTGGAACCAGCTCCCGCCAAGCTCAGGGTCGCCGATCTGGTCAAACGATAGCTCAGCCCGTGATGTCGTAGCCACGGAGGCGGTTATCAGTATCAATAACGCTGTTTTTCTCATCATCGCTTCAATTCCTCCACTGCTTTCCAGGAAAGCACACTGCTCCTCCTGGGCATGTGTGCAGACCCTCCATGTCAGACGCACCGATTCTATCGGACCAGGATACGTTTTCCAACCTCAATAACAAAATGAAATGCGTATGGGCCACGCAGGATTAAGCGATCTGTCGTAAGTCAAGTGTATAACATGGTTTACGTTCTGAAACGGAACGATCTGTCTCTGCGATGGACGGGGAGGCTGAGGGCGGTATCATGTCAATTCAGCACGAAAGATCAATGGGTAGGGCCAGATTCTGGAGATTGGGAGGCTGCTATGGCGTCAACAAACAGGGAATCGGATCAAATGGAGAGGGCGTCTAGTCTCGATCCAACAACTGCTGGTCTCGATTCAGCAACTGCACCCTTACCAGCGTCTCGGAAAATATTCGTCGAAGGGAAAATGTATCCGGACGTCCGTGTTCCCATGCGGGAGATCGCGGTGTCTGCGACGCCTTCTCTCGGCAAAGCACCTGAGGCTGATTCGCCGCAAGTGATGGTTCCCAATCCTGATATCACGGTCTACGACACCTCCGGTCCATATACAGATCCCGATGTGGATATTGATCTCCGTCGCGGGCTTGTTCCGCTGCGCCTCGAATGGATCAAGGGTCGCGGGGATGTCGAGGCCTATGACGGCCGTCCGGTTCGCCCCGAAGATAATGGTCACACCTCCGAGGAACGCGTTGACACGGAGCGGTTTCCAGCGGATGCAAGGAGAGTGACCATCCGCGCAAAGTCCGGATCGAATGTGACGCAGTTGCACTACGCTCGTAAAGGTGTCATCACGCCTGAGATGGAATTTATCGCGATTCGTGAGAATATGCGGCTTGAGTCGCATAGGGAATTAGCCCTAAATCAGCACGTTGGTGAGCGGTTTGGGGCTGCGATTCCGGATTGTGTGACGGCGGAGTTCGTGCGTGATGAAATTGCCTGCGGCAGGGCGATTATCCCCGCGAATATCAATCATCCCGAAATCGAGCCGATGATTATCGGACGTAATTTTCTGGTCAAAATCAACGCCAATATAGGCAACTCAGCCGTCACATCCTCCATCGAAGATGAGGTTGAGAAGATGACGTGGTCGATCCGCTGGGGTGCAGATACGGTGATGGATCTGTCCACGGGCAAGAATATTCACGAAACGCGTGAGTGGATCATTCGGAATGCTCCGGTTCCGATCGGGACGGTTCCGATCTACCAGGCGTTGGAGAAGGTGGATGGCAAGGCTGAGGAACTTACCTGGGAGATTTATCGGGATACGCTGATCGAACAGGCTGAGCAGGGTGTTGATTATTTCACAATCCATGCGGGTGTTTTGCTTCGGTATGTGCCCATGACGGCGAAGCGTGTGACGGGGATCGTGTCTCGTGGTGGTGCGATCCTCGCGAAATGGTGCTTGGCACATCATCAGGAGAATTTCCTCTATACGAACTTCGAGGAAATTTGCGAGATCATGAAAACCTACGATGTGTCATTTTCGCTGGGTGACGGGTTGCGACCTGGTTCGATCGCTGATGCCAATGATGAGGCCCAGTTCAGCGAGCTTGAGACGTTGGGCGAGCTGACGAAGATCGCGTGGGAGCATGATGTACAGACGATGATCGAGGGTCCGGGCCACGTTCCGATGCATATGATTCAGGAGAATATGACCAGGCAGCTTGATGCCTGCGGTGAAGCACCGTTTTATACTCTGGGACCGCTGACGACCGATATTGCACCCGGTTATGACCACATTACGAGTGCGATCGGGGCTGCGATGATTGGCTGGTATGGGTGTGCGATGCTCTGCTATGTAACGCCGAAGGAGCATCTTGGTCTCCCGGATAAGAAGGATGTAAAAGATGGTGTCATAACGTACAAAATTGCAGCCCATGCAGCCGACCTCGCGAAAGGGCATCCTGGAGCCCAGATTCGCGACGATGCGCTTTCCAAAGCTCGGTTCGAGTTCCGCTGGGAGGATCAGTTCAATCTGTCGCTGGATCCCGACACTGCCCGTGAATACCACGATGAAACCCTACCACAGGATGCCGCGAAGGTTGCGCATTTCTGCTCGATGTGTGGTCCTAATTTCTGCTCAATGAAGATTTCTCAGGATGTTCGTGATTTTGCCGCCAAGCTCGATGTTGATGAGCAGCAAGCTGTTCAGATTGGTATGAAAGAGAAGACTGCGGAGTTTCGGGACAAGGGCCTGGAAATCTACCAGCGGACATGAATGACAGTTTGTGGACGCAGGCTGGGGTACACTTGTTCTGGCGTGCGTGCTTTGACATCGGACTCGCGTAGCGCTTGTTTCATAGACACAGCGCCTGCGGTATTTTCTTCAAAATCTTCGCATATCGCCTGGTCCCATAATATTGCCGTCTCGAGTCCCATAATATTGCCGTCTCGGCAGCGTCCCATCATGTATCCAACGTAGAAAATCGAGCGTCCGTGTTGCGTGGGTTGTCCTTTCCGCATGGTCCATAGTTAAGGGCCGCTTTTTGTGGATTGAGGTCGGAGCTTGGCATCACAGTCGTGATACATGTTTCATCCGGTTTTGAACGTACGATTGGAACGTCCGTACAATTGTGCGCATCATCCGAGAACATTTTTTCATTGATTGCAGGATTATTGACTTTTGGGGATGTCCCATAATGACCGCGTTGGGATGTCTCCAGAGGGTGACAAAAATGTTATTGGAATCAGTGATCGTCTGATAATGATTTCAGTTTCTTCAACGTCACGATACGAGGTCCAATTCGTACTAAAGGGCTGTTATCGGGGTGACGATTCGTGTTTTGTCGCAATCGGAAGGCTTGTTCCGGATGTCTTGCGATGAAGGATTGTCGGGATTGTGATCCAGGTATCGAACCTGATCATTATGACCACTGGGGACGGGTGAAAATACATGAGTCCATGTATGACGCCCCGAAATGATTCGGACCAAACATGAACGAGCCTACCGGCAAAAAGAACAGATCGCTGGTGTCGCAACGTGGACGCTCAGGCGTCAGTACGTGGCGAAGTGAGTTTCCCGCGGACGGATGTATGTGCGACGCGATGTGGATGAGGAGGCACGACAGAGATGAGTAGAATCAACACCAACATTCAGTCCCTGATTTCCAATCGGGTGTTCAATGCGAACAGCTCGACACTGAACAGGGCGCTCACTCGACTGAGTACTGGTCTGCGGATCAATTCGGGGAGGGATGACCCGGCGGGGCTTATTGCGTCCGAGACGTTGCGCGCTTCGAAGGTTGCGCTCACGGCTGCGACCGATAATGCTCGACGGGCTGATACGATCATAGCGATCGCTGAAGGTGGTCTCCAGGAAGTCAGTGCATTGCTTCTGGAACTCGAAGACCTTGTCGATCGGACTGCGAACGTAGCGGGTTTGAGCAATGAGGAAGTCCGCGCTAATCAGCTCCAGGTTGATGCTGTCCTCAACTCGCTCAACAGGCTTGCCAATACGACGAGCTTCGGCGGGCGTAAATTGCTCAACGGATCGCTCGACTTCACAACATCTGCTACAGCGGCGGCCAATATTACAGCGAACGTCGCATCCATCGAAATCAACGCTGCCAGAGTTCCTGACAATTCTTTCCAGGACGTTATTATTGAGGTAGTAACCGGTTCTGAATTTGCGTTCATCAGCGCATATGGCGGAGACGAAGGCGGGACTGCCACAGCGACAGGAGAGCTCTCTGCGGCTGTTACTCTACAAGTCACGGGTAATTTTGGTACTGATGTCATCACTTTCGCATCTGGAGCGACTCAGACGCAGATCGTGACAGCCGTCAACGCCCGGTCGGAGCTTACGGGTGTCTCTGCAATTCTCTCCAACAACACCGGTGGTATCAACGCGGTCATTTTCTCGAGTACGACCTTTGGTAGCAATGGTTTTGTGACCGTTGAGGTGGTCAACACTACCGGTACCACAGGATTCAACTTGAACAGCAGTACATCGAATGCGAATGATACCGGTGTTGACGGTACAATCACGATCAATGGACAATCCGCCACGGTTGACGGGTTGAATGCGAGTGTGCGTTCTTCGGTTCTGGATATTGATCTTGTACTGACTCAGACATTTGGCACGACAGATTCCGGATCGACGTCGTTTGCGATTACCGGTGGCGGGGCACGATTCAGTATCGCGCCTCAGGCCGGGCTGGTTGCGCAGGAGACGATTGGTATTACGTCTGTGAGTACGGGGTCACTTGGTGACACTGTGAATGGTTTTCTGACGACGCTGCAATCCGGTTCTGCGAATGATCTTGCGAGCCAGAATTTTACCAGTGCTCAGAGGATTGTTCGGAGTGCGATCAATCAGGTTGCTTCGTTGCGTGGACGTCTTGGTGCTTTCCAGCGTAATACGCTTCAGACAGCGATCAACTCGATGCTGGTCACGTTCGAGAATACGTCAGCGGCTGAGAGTGCTATTCGTGATGCAGATTTTGCCCAGGAGACAAGTGCGTTGACCCGTGCCCAGATTCTGGTCAATTCGGCGACGTCGACCTTGCAGATCGCCAACGCTGCACCGCAGAACGTTCTTGCATTGCTCGGATAACGTTCTTGAGGATTTGCATGACCGTCCTGATGAATGTCAGGTGTGCAGTCGAATTCTCGCGTGTTGTGTATCGATGCATTGCGTTGGTACATAATCATCGGTTTGACATGCCTTCTTCGAACCGCAGGGGACGGGATGTATTGATGTGGGTCGCGGTATGATGTCCGGTTGGTCTGGCAACTACGGAGTTAAAACCAAGTTGCAGCTTGGTTTGTGAATCAAATCACAATCTCATCAGGGGAGTTTCGGGGTCAATTGAAGCGGTATTTGCATTCCCCGGTTGGTAAGTACGTCTGAAAATGTCGGATTATGTCAAGATTGGACTTGACATAATCCGACAATACAGTACAAGCGGGTCGCTCTAGGAGGGAGACAGGATCGCTAAGCATGGGTGCATTGTGGGCGGAGGGCGTCCATTGTGTACCTATAGTGGTTTTCTGCTGGAGGGTTTCCGTGAACCGGAACCGCACATTTCTATCTGTGGCCGCATCTGGTCATGAGTTCCCACCGTATGCACGCCTGACGACACGGATACCCAACGACACGAGTGCAGTTACCCAAAGCACGAGTACAGTTACCCAAAGCACGAGTACAGTTACCCAACGACACGAATACAGTCGCGCAAGTGCCAATGATTTGACACTTGCGCGACGGGTATTTTTACCGAATGACATTGAGATTGGTTTTGTTAGAGAAATTGGTTTTGTTAGAGGCTGATGGCATGGTAAAGATGATTGTCGTTGCATTGCTGGCATTGACGGGTCCTCCAGAACCAGACTCTCCGGAACAGGTTCCGAATAGCAACAGGCATCTGCTGAAGGCGGTGCTGAACAGGATGGTGGATCGGTACAATAATGCGTTTCCCGATGGTATGGTACTGGAGGCTCATGTTGCTGTGCGTGTGACAGACACCAGTTCTGGTTCTCAAAAGATTACTGAGGATTCCTTCAAATTTGAAGTTGCCCAGACGCAAACCTGGTGTGTTGTGAAGATGTTCGACGACAAGTCTCTGGAAGTGTGGCGGCTTCGCTGCGATCGTGTTGATTGCGATACTGGTGTTGGTGGGGGTGTTTCGATTTCCGCTGTTGGAACAGATATGGGTCTTGGTAAGCGTCCCGCCTGTAAGGGTGTTGCAAAGGGGTTCTCCAAAGGGAACTGGAGAATCTCCTCGCGAGAATTTCCCGATGGCGTAGCCAATATTTTCTATGGATACAATGATATCAACCGTGGAGATGACAGGCTCAAATATTGCCCATCGCGCTACCGGATTTACGGATGCCATTTGGGCGCCAATGTTCGTGGTTGGCTTGGACTGGATGACGAGATGACCTACCCGGAGGGTTGGGCAGAATTTCTTTTGGAATCGGGTCGGTATGAGGGGCAGGAGGTCGTCGATGGCGTTGTGTGCGATGTTGTTGGCACGACACTGCCGAAATTGCGTGATGGCGATCCCGATGATGTGGCACGCTTCCACATTGACCTTGAAGGCAATGTTGTACGTGTTCTATTTACTGATGTAGCTCACCGACAGAAGTCACCTGGAGTTGTCAGTACAGGGCGTGGTGACGATATCGAGGCCTTCGGCAGAGTGAGCATTGTGACCAGATACAAAGTACTTGCAACCAAAGCAGTCCGGGAGTAGGAATTCGGGCGTACGTCCCCCTTGGAAAGGAGGTACTCTTGTTGCAGCAGGGGTGGGGAAATGTGATTGCTTGGGTGTCCAGCACCCTGGGTGATGCGTTATTTCCCGGGGGCGTTCGGGCGATAGAATCAGGTGTAATGCGATGAATGGAATGACTGTTTTTATACTGGTGTGTTTTTCAGGATTGCCGGCGATTTCTGCAGAATCGCAGATGATACAGGCACCTCTCGGCGCGGAACCTACCGCCGAAGGAACCCTCATCCTTTCCAACCACTCTGGCAGCGTTTTGGGGATTGAGTCAGTTGCGGGCCCGATGTTGCGCAATGGTCATGGACAGAACGCTCAGGCGTTTACAGTCCAACTGTTGGATAGCGACGGTAACATGTCTCTTGCGTTATACGAGTGGGTATTCGATGGCAGTCAGGACGCAAATAACGTTGAAATCCGCTGGACAGCCAGGGATCAGGATGGGCAGGTCGTCTCCGGTCGCCTTGTTGTTGGGTTTCTACCTCCGGAAGGTGCCAGTCCGGAAAATACCGACCCTGACGATGTGGACTTTGAGACAGGGATCTTCACCTTTTCCTTCAGCGAGGATGCCGGTGGAATGTATCCCGAATTGTTGGGAAGTTTTACCACAGACCTGGCGGGTGTCGATGCGGTGCGTGCTGTATTCGGATTTTCCCAATCCGTGGCGATTCCCTGGCCGTTCTGGGACTGTAATTGCGCACAATTTACCGTATCTTGCCCGGATATATGGTGCCGTTGGCGAAGAGCCTGTCCAGTCATATCCACTGAGCCCGAAATATGTAAATGGAGATTTATTATCCCATGGCCGTTCATTGGTGAATCCGGTGATGTCAACGAATAGAGTTTAGCGGTGTGGTGCATTGACTGCATTGGCGACTTGTGAAATATTATTGCAGGCTGCTACCGGACCCGATTGCTCGCTACGCGAGGGATCGGGTTCAGTTTTTTGGATCGTAGTGGTTGGAGTGGATCATTGCGTCCTATAACCCTCATTTCAGTGTTTTCGGACGCAATTACCTAAAGGCCTCATTGGGGCGCGTCGAAATTTGTATGGAAGAAGAGTTTTCCAGGGCGACTGATCCTTGCGTGTATTGTCCAGTACCGGCGACGAGATTGCGTTCGTGAGGATGACGGTCCAATGAGGTGTACAGCGTTCACGCACGGTAGCGTGGGCGCAACGATGGATGGCAGCGTGCCTGAGTCGTCATCACGGAGGATGGCATGTCACGCATCAATACCAATATCCCCGCGGTTCGCGCGGTCCATGTGCTTGGCGCGAACAACCGCGATCTGAACATACGCCTCGAGCGGTTGTCCACCGGTCTGCGAATCAATCGTGGCAAGGACGATCCTGCGGGGATTATCGCTTCTGAGACGCTTCGGAGCGAGATCCGTGCTATCAGTCAGGCCATTGACAATTCCAATCGCGCCATCAATGTGCTGTCCACGGCTGAGGGTGCTTTGAACGAAGTTTCCGCGTTGCTTCTGGATGTGCGTGCCCTCCTGCAGTCCTCCGCCAATGAAGGTGGATTGACGTCTTCTGAAATCGATGCCAATCAGCTTGAGATCGACGCGATTCTGGTATCGATTGATCGAATCGCCAACACGACGTCGTTTGGCGCCAAGAAGCTACTCAATGGTCGACTTGGGTATACGCTTTCAAGTATAGATTCAAACAAGATCGCATCGATCAATACCTTTGGCGTTCGACTCCCGGAGAACGATGCACAGGCTGTCACGGTCCAGGTCACGCAATCGGCTGAACGTGCTCAGCTCACTTTTCTTGGGGAGACGCTTTCTACGCCGACCAGTATTGAGTTTGCAGGGACGCTTGGTTCTGAAATTCAGAGCTTCGCTAGCGGGACGTCTATACAGACGATTGCGGCTGCGATCAATACCGCGATCGGCGCCACCGGCATCTCTGCGGTCGTGTCAACAGCAGGTGGCGGTGCGATACTCATCAACAGCACCGAGTATGGTTCCAGCCAGTTTGTTACGATCAAGACCTTGACCGGATCGTTCGTGGCCAGTGCAGCTGGCGTGACTGCGACAGACAGTGGTGTCGATGTGACCGCGTTCGTGAATGGACAGAATACCAACGCGGATGGTTTGCGGATCGACGTGCGTTCACTCGGTCTTGATGCCCGGTTGTATCTTACGGAATCGTTCGCAACCCAGATCAGCTCGACGTCTTATCAGGTCGTCGATGGTGGGGCGAAGTTTCAAATCGCCTCCGAGGTGAGCAGTGCAGGACAGGTGAACATCGGCCTTGAGTCGGTATCCACTGCGAATCTTGGGAATCCGATTATCGGGTATCTGAACTCTCTGAAATCTGGTGGTCGCAACGAGGTGCGCACGCAGAATTTCACTGCGGCAGAGCGTATTGTCCGGGAAGCGATTGGTCAGATTGCTTTTACGCGTGGTCGTCTTGGTGGTGTTCAGCGGAACCAGATCGAAACGAATATCAACAGTCAGCAGATTCAGCTTGAGAATGTGAAGGCGTCGGAATCCGTCATCCGTGATGCTGACATGGCGCAGGAAATTTCGGCGCTTACGCGTGCGCAAATCCTGGTACAAAGCACGCAAACGACACTTCAAATCGCCAATCAGCAGCCGCAGGCAGTGTTGCAGCTTCTGTCCTAATCGAGATGTTTAGCGGATGCGCAAGTCTTGCGCTTCGTGCTGCAATGGTTGCGTACAGACGGTGCGTCGGCGGCGCCGATAATCCACGAAGCAGCTTTGTCGATCGTGCAGTATCGATAAATGCAGTCGCGAGGAATGCGACGAATGTCGGGCGATGGGTTCCGACGATGATCGCGGCGGATGAGGATTTATCATGTCAGGTATCAGCAGCGGAATCGGGCTTGTCTCCGGGCTTCCGACGCAGAGCATCATCGATCAGCTTATATCGCTTGATTCGAGACCGCTCCTTCTCTTGCAGCAGCGCGCGGAAACTCTCCAGATTCAGAGGACGGCGTTTGCGGAGCTTTCAGCCAGGCTGCTCGGTCTGCGTTCAACGATCGCCCGATTCGACGAGCCGAGTTTCTTTCGTGGCGCCCGGGCGACCTCCTCTGATGACAATGTCCTCTCAGCCACAGCGTCCGAAGGGGCTGCTCAGGGTACTTTCCAGTTTCAGGTGCAGTCTCTTGTCACCAACGAGCAGCTCATCAGCAGGGGGTTTGCCAATACCGATTCGCAACCCATAGGCGCCGGAACGATCTCCTTTGAAATCGGGAATGGACGACTCGACAATGCGACATCCCTTCAGTCGCTCAATGGCGGGAATGGCGTGCGTCGCGGTGTCATTGAGATTACGGATCGTGCAGGAGACAGCGCTTCTGTAGACCTGACGACTGCGATTACCGTCAAAGACGTCATCGACGAGATCAACAGTCGCACCGAAATCAACGTGCGTGCAAGAGCAGATGGTGACCGCATCGTGATTGAAGACAACAACGATCCCGCCGATCCGAACCTTCAAAATCTCTCGATACGCGACCTGGCTGGCGGATTTTCTGCGCTGGACCTTGGTATTGCGCAGCAGGGACAGGATGGTCGTATCACCGGAACACAGATTTATTATCTGACCAATGACTCGCGACTCACATCCCTCAACGATGGGAATGGTGTCCGCGTTGGCAGGAATAATTCCGACATCGCCATCACCGTGGGCGATCGCGTATTTACAGCGGGACTGAGGGGTTTGCTGCAGAATGGTCGATTCGATCAGCAGGCAAGAAGAACCTATCTTGACGTTTTGAATAGTGGGAATGGCGTTCGAGAGGGTACGTTTAAGATCACCAATCGTGCGGGCGTTTCGGCTGAGATTGAAGTGGACGAATCGGTGAAAACGGTCGGCGATGTGATCGCCCTTATTAACAACGCGGGCATCGACATCACAGCCACCGTCGATCCCAGTGTGGGGCGCATCAACATCAGCGATGATTCAACCCCGGCGACGGAGGATGAGGCTGGCAACCTTGTCATTGAGGATATTTCGGGGAACGCTGCTACCGATCTCGGGCTTGTGATGGATACGGAAGAGGACGATTTTCAGGGTAATGTTATCTATCGCATCGACACGCTTGGCGATGTGATTCGCGCGATCAACTATGCCCAGGACGAGAGTTTCCTGCAGAACGATCTCGTGGCAGCCAGCATTAACGATGCCGGCGACGGACTGAAGCTTTTCTCCGCCGAGGCATACTCTGTTGGGGTTTCAGACAATGCTGTTGCATCGTCGGCAGCCATCGATCTCGGACTGGTCGGTGAGAGCAATGCAGGTCTGTTTGAATCGCGACCGCTTGTCGCAGGTCTGAATACGCGACTGCTGACAACCCTCAACGGCGGCAGCGGCGTTTCCGTCGGTGGTGTGTTCATCGATGTGCAATATGACGATGGAGATTTTCGCGAGGGCAACATCGATTTCACAGGCGTCACCAGCGTTCAGGGGATCATCGATCGTTTCAACGAGCAGACCGATTCGACGAACATATCCGCCAGCCTCAACAACGCCGGAAACGGGATACTCTTTACTGACGAATCCGGAAGAAGTGGGACCATCGTACTCAAGGACCAGGGGCAGGGCAGGGTTGTCCGTGATCTATTCGGACTCAGTGATGGTGAGACGAGCGTCACGAGCAACGATGGGTCGTTGGCTACGGGGAATTTGCAACTACAGTATATCTCTGAGGCCACTGATCGCGACACGCTTGGCAATGGACGCGGGGTCTCCAATGGCAGCTTCCGCATCACCACCTCCGACGGTCAGTCAGCCAACGTCCTCATCACGGACACGCAAACCACGGTGGGCGACATCATTGCTCAGATCAACGGGGCGCCGATCAGTGGCATTGAAGCGCGCATCAACCAGAACGGAGACGGCATCGAGATTATCGACACCACCGGTGGTTCCGGGACGTTCAAGATTGAAACCGGTGGTAATTCCACGACGGCTGGCGATTTGAATTTTCTCGGGAGCAGCGAGGTTTCCGAAGATGCTGAGGGCAATCCGATTTCGACGATCGACGGTTCGTTTGAGTACACGGTAGACATTGATGCAGACGACACGCTGGACGAGGTTCGCAACAAAATCAACAACCTGGGCATCGATGTTCGTGCCAACATCATCAACGATGGTTCGGGCGAAAACGCATACCGCATCATCATCAACTCGGAAGTTTCGGGAAGTGCAGGGCGACTCAACATCGACACCGGCGACACGGGGTTGACGTTCAATACGCTGGTTCGAGCACAGGACGCGGTCGTATTTTTCGGATCCGAATCCCCATTCGTCATCACAAGCACGACCAACACCCTCACCGAAGTGATCGAGAACGTCAGCATCGAACTCACTGGAACTTCGGACAGTCCCGTCGAGCTGTCCATATCCCCGGATTTCGAGGGTTTGGTAAATAACATCAGTGCCTTCGTCAGCTCGTACAATGAAACGCTCGACCGGATCGACGAATTCACCAGCTTTGATACCGAAACCAATGCTCGCGGACCACTATTCGGCGACAACGCCGTCGACGCAGTCAAAAACCGCCTCAGATCCGCGATCAACGCTTCAGTCGAGGGGCAGCCAATCGGTTTCGAACGGTTGACATTCGTGGGTGTCCGGGTCGGCGCGGGAGGGCGTCTTTCATTCGACGAAAATACGTTCCGCGATCGATACGCCGAGAACCCGGAAGCCATCGAGACACTCTTCACGACTGAGGAGACCGGAATTGGCGTCCTTCTGGACCAGGTGATCGATGAAATTACACGCGGTACGGACGGACTCATCGCGGGTCGTGACGCACTGCTCGAACGCCGGGAAGATCTCATCACCGATCGAACGGAGTCGCTTCAGGAATTGCTCGCCCGCAAACGTGCCCGTCTCGAACGGCGATTCGCCGGACTGGAATCCACACTCGCCAATCTCCAGGGTGCCCAGAATTCACTCGCGACCCTCGCTGGAATTGCAGCCCGATAGGGAAGCTGGGTACGGAAGCTGAGTGAAGGAAGCTTGACAGGGATGCGCAGTTGTTGCGCATGTGGGTTGTTGAGTTTAGATGCAATGAAGGGTGTTGTATCGCATTGTCTGTAGTGTTTTGCGCGAAAGCGCAGTCTGCGCACATTCTTCCAACATTTAACTTCAACCGCTCCGATCCGCTTCCGATACATCGCTTGCTATGAGTTTAACCGATCCAAAAGCATACCTCCGAAACGCCGTGATGCAGGCTGCCCCCGAGCAGTTGCAGCTCATGCTCTACGACGCTGCCATCCGCAACGCCATGCAGGCCAAGGATGCAATTACCGCCGGGGATTTTGAGTGTTCCTACGAGAAGCTCTCGAAAGCCCAGGCGATCGTCATCGAGATGCAGGCAGGGCTTCGACCCGAGGTCAACGAGCAGCTTTGCGAGCAGATGTCTGCCCTGTACAACTTCATCCATCGCAAGCTCGTCGATGCCTGCGTCCACCGCGAGACCGCCCCGATCGACGACGCGCTGACCATCCTCAATCGCGAGCGAGACACCTGGAAAATCCTCGTCAAAAAGGTCACAGAAGCCAAGGCAGAGTACGCTCATACAGGCGAATCCGACCCCGCTGCCCACGAAGGCCTGCTCTCAGTAGAAGGCTGACCACCCTGCATTAGAAGGAAGGACAATACTCCCACCGAACCGCAACATGTAGGGTCCGCTGTGAGGACCATTTCTCTGACGCACATGGTCCATTCCACAGCGCAGCGCCATGCCGGACGGACCGCATAGTTGATCCTGCTGAAAGCTATTCCTCGTCGTCCTGCAAACCACCAGGTACTTCCTTACCGGTGGAAATCCATCCATTGGCGGTCAAGACGGGCTCGTCATCTTTGAGAACCTTCAGTATCGCGAGGAATTCCGGAGCAGTCTCAGCGCGTAACCGCTTCTTCTCACCGTCATCAAGATACAAATCGATAAGACCAACACTTCTCTCAGGATGCCAGCCAGCCACATACTTCTCAATCTTGCGTACAGCCATCGCGTAATATTCCTTACAATTAACAGTGATATAGAGCTCGCCTTTCCCGTTCTCACCCACAGACCATTCCGCTTACGCACCCACGGTGGCGCTGGCGGTTTCGCTCCATGGTCCGGGTTCACCCTTTGTGGATTCCCACCGCAGCATGTAATGCGCCACCTTATTGGCGTCGCTACCGTCGAAGGTGGTCAGATACGGCGTGCGGGTATCGGTTCCGAGGTAGGTCAGTTCGGACGGGTCCGCAGGGGCCGGGTCGCCGATCTTCACCCATATCTGAGCACCGCGCACGCCGTCGGGTTTGGCCTTACGCGTCGGGGTCGATTCGTCTGCGAAGCTGAGGGTGTGCTGGAGTCGCTGTCCACTGTCGATGCTGACGACAGGCCGGGTCAGGGGCGCTCCGACGGGCGTCGGCGTCTTGTCGCGCACGGTGATCCCCAGTGCGAGTCGCTCCGCATCATCGACATCACTGCTGGCCTGCAGGCGTCGCACCAGTTCGCGGATGGCAGCTTCGAGCGTCGTGCGTGATCCGTCCTTGGCAATGCGCGCAGATTCCGCGACCATCTGTGCCGTGGTATGCGCCGCTCGATCGGTATTCCACGCCCCCTGAGCGGTCGTCAGCGGCGGGATATCGGTGACGAGGTTCAGCCCGAGCGCCGCCGCATTGTTCCCGGCGTAGGTGATGAAATTCGCCTGCCACGCATCAAAATCCCCGTCGGGTCTTGGTATGTATCCATTGGTCATCATGCGCTCCTGTTACAAAATGATGTTATCCACTCTCAATGAGAGATGATCCACTCTCAGTGACACATAGTCCCAGACGAGCCAGTCGTGCCAGACGCGCCATCTTACAGTGCGGATACAATATCTGGTAGCCACAGCCAGTTGGCTGCTGGTGCTGCATTACCCCTCGAATGATGGGTGGAGGCACTATTCCGAGCCGTGACCGTAAGGGAGCGGACACCACCGAACCCGTCATTTCATGCGTAACGGAGCATTAGTCACGGCCCCTTGCGTGGTAGCAACGGCCCCCTGGATCGCGGGCGGGCCAGGACGAGACGAAGGCATTCACGCACACCGCGTATAGGTGTACGAACCATTTGTACGTCTGTACGCATGTTCCGTGCAGATGTCCAGACGTTCCGTACACTCGTCCGAAGCATCCGTACACTCGTCCGAATCATCCGTACACTCGTCCGGACCATCCGTACACTCGTCTGGACCATCCGTACACTCGTCCGGACCTTCCGTGCATTCGTCCGAAGCATCCGTACACTCGTCCGGGCGTCCCGGACAAACCTCCAAACGCCTTGTATCCCTGCATAGGGGGTCCGGAGGGCCGTTTTCAGGGCTACAAGCCCTTGGTTGAGGGTATATACCCCAACGTGAGGCGTTATTGCCCATCACCAGCGGTCGGTGCATCCTCGCCATAGACCAGCTTGCGAAACACAGGATCGCCCCGGATTGCGTCGTAGTCGGTGTCAGTTTTCGCCCAGTTGCGATAGCGATCATCCAGCTCGATTGCCCTGGTCAACGCCGAAACAGCTCCAACCACACCCTTCTTGAGGGCTAGCACGCACCCCAGACCGTTATGATACTTTGCATTGTCCGGGTCGATGCGGAGTGCTTCTTTCCAGTGCTCCATGGCTCCGTCGAGATCGCCCTTCGCCTTCTTCAGCGCGAGGCCCAGGTTGTAGTGGGTGCTGGCGTTGTCCGGGTCGATCTTCAGGGCAGCGTTGTAGTGCTCGATGGCTCCTTCGAGATCGCCCTTGGCAGACAGCGCGACGCCGAGGTTGTTGTGGGCGTCGGCGTCATCGGGGTTGATCCGTACTCCGGTGTTCAAGTGCTCGATGACTCCGTCCATATCGTCCTTGTCCCACAGTGCCACGGCTAGGTTATAGTGAGTGTTGCTGCCATTGGGATCAAGCTTGAGCGCATCGAGCCAATGACCGATCGCCTGCCCCTTGTCGCCTTCGTTGTACGCGTCGATGCCATCATTGAAGAACTCGATGGCCATGATCTTCAGAGGGTCGCCTGACTCCGGAACCTCCTGTTTGGGGGCAAGCTGGGCCTGTAGTAAGTCCTTCATCTCCTGTTGCCCACGCTCCAGGGCAGCGAATTTGCTCGTGTGCGAATCCACCGTCTCTTTAAGTGGATCGACGTGCTGCTCGACGGCTTTCCCTACATGTTTCCCCACATCCTCTGCGTCCAGACCAGTCGTTGGACTGAACACGATACTCTGGTTGTTCTCATTCTTGTTCACATTGGCGGGCGTAGTATCCGTAGTCTTCTTCCGCTTCAGGATGGTATTGACGAGGGCGAAAATACCCGCCGTGATCGCTGCCACCATCGGACCGAAGATGGCGGGATCGTCCCACTTCACGGTCTTCAGCCACTCCGGGATCATTGAGTTTGCTCCTTGCGATAGCGACCCCTGTACAGGGAGTCCTGTTTCGCCTTGCAAATACTCATGGATCGCTCTCCTTAGCAAGATGGGATACGAAATTACGCCCCTTAGGGGTCTTCATAGGATACCCGCTCAGAGCTTTTTGAACAAAACCACGCCAGCGTGGCTTGTGGGGGGTTGGAAGCACACCTATAGTCCACAAGCGTCGATGCCGACAACTAAGAAACCGTCTATGGCCATGGGACAAACAGAACTTATGACAACGCCGACCATCCCCACAACGCTCGTACTCGCCTTCGCAGCCATCGGAACTGGTCTCATGACCCACGCGTCACAGGCTCAGCAGGGCGGACAGGCAAATCCTGCGCCCTCAACTTCTGCGCCCTCAAATCAGGCTGCACCCCAGCAGGATCTACCCACAACGCCACCCGGTTCGACCCCATCCAACGCAGGCCCATCCACCACAGCCCCCACGAAACCACCCATCACGCCCTCAGAAGCCCTCGAAATCTGCCTCACGCAGACCATAATCGCCGAGGGCAAAGGTGCAAACTCTCGCGAGGCCTTTCAACGGGCACAGCAGTACCTCTCCTTCGTTCTCAAGGACGATCCGGAAAATCTCCGTGGTCAATATCTCCACGCTCGACTGCTGATCCTGGCCGAACAACCCAGCATGGCCATGAAGCCGCTGGAGCGATGGATCAACTCGCAGCAGGGGGCAGACGACTGGGAAGCCCAGATGCTTCTGGGACGCATCTACGTTCAGGGGCAGGCATACAAACTCGCAAAACCTCACCTCCTCCGTGCTCAGGAACTCAACCCAACCTCTCCGATACCGATGATCGAGCTTGCGAAGTGTGAAGCACATTTGAAAGATTATCCCAACGCGATCCAGCACTTAAAGAGTGCTGTGGAGAAGCTCGGAACCGATGTTACAGCGGCTGCTTACATGATTTTCGGGCAGACGCTTCTGCAGGCAGGGCTCATTGACGACGCCGATCGAGCAGCCGGTTTTGGGGTTCAGCTCGCGATGACGGCTGTTCAGAGAAGCGGGACCGCACAAGCTCTCAAGACCCTGGATGACGCACTCTCGCTATCCTTGCAGGTCAGTACAGCTGCCCTGAAAGCCGATCCTTCGCGCGGGGAGTTGTATCTCAAAATAAGCCAAATTCTGCAGCAGCGGGCGCAGGTGGGGATACGGCGTGCAGATCACGAAGCACTGGCCATCTCTCTCCAGGGCGTACAGTCGCTTGGTGAAGGTGCTCCGATCGTTCTGGTGATTGAGGTTTCCCGCCTGCTCGCCAAGGTTGGGCATAGGCAGCAGGCGATGCAGCTTGTCAAGCAGGTCCTCGAACGCGCTCCAGACAATGCAGATGCACAGAAAATCTTCGACGCCCTCAAAGCAGCAAATCCGCCTCAAACGCCCGCTACGAACCCTTAGTGTAGTGCCTTGGAATTGCTGACGTTGTTGTTTCCGAGCCGTGACCGTAAGGGAGCGGTTTTTCCGGGGTCCGCTCCCTTACGGTCACGGCTCGGATAAACGTCCATCTGAGTGAGGCACTACGCTTGAGCAGCTCTCGTACTCCGACGATGTGTGTTGCACGCAGGGAGCGTACGACTGGCGGTCTGACTGACCGTGAATGTCGTCCCGCACAGTGCGTACTGGTGAGTGCGATACTGGTGAGTGCGATACTTGTGAGCGATACTGGGCGGTACCGGCGAGCGATATTGGCGATAAAAAAGACGCCATCGCAAAGTCACGCGCACGATGGCGACCGAAACTTTCCGAGGCGTCTATGCTTATCAATCGCCGCTATTCAATCGACGGGGGAGTTCTATCGATCCATTATTGGGGAGGATCAGGCGAACAGCCCAAAACTGCCCAGAATTCCGCCAAGGAACGTGTCCAGCAACAGATTGATGATCTGTGTGATGATAGCTGTCATTTTGAAAGTCCTTTCTCAATGGTTGTTACCAAGTCAGCCGACACGCCCCAGAAAGCCCGGCTACGCGCTGTCGCTCCCACCCCTATCGGACGCATTGGGCGCACCGTCCCGTTAATAATGACGCTCTCCCAATTGTGCTGCCCACGAATTACAGTGGAATCTTAGCTCGAGGGCACATGATATCTCCCATGATGCTGCTATAGTGCTTTCCTGGACACGAATGGAGGTATTGATAGAGCGACATGGATATAATCGTATCGAAGATCAACCCGGCGGATGGCGTTTTTTCCGACAACAAAGCCTATATGTTGGAAGTTGTCGAGACTCTTCGCGAACGGTTTCATCGCGTGCAGGAAGGTGGTGGGGCGAGGGCTGCTGAGCTGCATGTCGGGCGTGGAAAAATGCTCGTTCGCGATCGTATCGAGCGGCTGACGGATCCTTACAGCCCATTTCTGGAGTTAAGCGCCCTGGCTGCCTGGGGTATGTACGATGGGGCTGCTCCATCTGCTGGCGTCGTGACGGGGATCGGTCGCGTGGAGGGCATTGAGTGCATGATTGTCGCCAACGATGCG
>JAJRYY010000236.1 GCA_024275565.1 Planctomycetota bacterium | reverse complement strand
TCATCGGAAGAATTCTACGTCCTCACACAACCCACCGCACTCCAGACCCGAGCCCTGAGCCTACTCGGCATCCCCCACGCCATGTAGCCAGAAAGCGCGCACCGCATAATCAGCTAATCCCTGATGCCACAAAAGGTTAGCGCACGATAACGAATGAAAAGTTAGGATTAGACCGGTTCGAGCGGTCGGTGGGGGGCTTGCGGGAGGACTGCGCGGATCGAGTCGCCGGGGGATACGGTGCCTTCCGCTTCGACGATCCCCATCACGCCTGCCTTGCGGATGAGGTTTCCCTGTTCATCGCGTCCGAGCGTCGCCTGCATCAATCCTGACTGAAGACCGTCCAACTGCGCACAGGGGTTGCGGAGGCCGGTGATTTTGACCATGGCTGATTCGCCGATGTGAAGGATGGTTCCTGCTGGTAGCG
This sequence comes from Planctomycetota bacterium, assembly GCA_024275565.1. Taxonomy (GTDB): domain Bacteria; phylum Planctomycetota; class Phycisphaerae; order UBA1845; family UBA1845; genus JAJRYY01. Next base: position 29,344 of record JAJRYY010000236.1, on the reverse strand, counting down.
TGAGCAGATCGAGGCCGCGCGTGGTGATGTTCTCGCCCATCTGTCCCGGGGTGATGGCGAAGTCGGCGGCGAGAAGCTCGTCGTGCAACTCGCTGTGGATGAGGTGGATCTGTCGCAGATTGGGCTGGGCTGGGTCTTTCGCCACGCGGGAGAGATGCTGGACCGTGCGACCCAGATGCGCGTCACCCTCGACCCCCAAGCCGGTGAGAAGCTGGATCTGCTCCCGGTTTTCCTTGCTGAACGTATGCCCCGAGCTACAACTCACGGCCACGACACCACCAGTCATTTAAGAGTCTCCCTTGTTCCAATGGCGCCGACGAGCGACCCTGCTCATCGGTATATCCTGCATGCAATCGCTGTGTCGCTTGTCTGACTGAGGGGGCGTATGCGCGCTCATTTCAGTCGGAAGCACCCTGCATTCTGATCGTATCGCAGATTCTTGCGATGCTCCTCAAGTCATCTGGCGTGGATGGTTGTGTTACCAGGCAGGTGATTTTCGTCCTCCGAAATATACTTTTGTAAATCTGGAAGCACTTCATAAGCAATCCATCGAGACCAGGGGACGGATCGGTCCACTTGTTCGACCAACGTCTGCAAATTATTCCACAACCATTCTTGCGGTGATTTCATCTTGTTAGATTCCCACCACGCTAATCTATCGGCATCTGAATCGAATATGCGACCGGCCCATCGATCGATACCCAGCCGAACTTGGCGATAGGTATCAAACCATAAAAGACGTGGATCGCCGCTGGATAATCGAGTATCCGGAGATAGTTCACTTCTGATTTTTTCTATTTCTGTATTGATTTTGGGCAGTACGTCGATCAGAAATGACACGATCTCCGGTCCGCCGACCATCCGCATCGCGGCGTATCCTGTCGAGGAATTCAAACTCTGTTCCTTCTGAATCTTAAGCAGCAATGCTGAATAGGGTCTGGCGCGTGGACCGTATGCAGCCAGCATTCCTATCCATGCGGAAAAATGGTTCGGAACAGGACTCCCCTCGAATGTATATTGATTCTTGCCCGGCGTTTTCTTCATATTTTCGACGATTTCCGCAAGACGTGTCATCGTCGCCATGGGAGCGTGATCTCTATTTTTCGCTGGAGAGAGGAAGGAAGCTGCGCAGTAAACCTTTTCCATGTCCTTGCTGGAGAGAAGTTCATGGGCACGAATCGATGCCATTTCGGGCCACCTGGATGGATCACGACCTTCGCCATTCAGCCACTGTTTGTGGAGCGTGGCGATTGCTTTAAAACTGGGATGTAACTTAATGTCGATTGCTTTGGCGTGTTCAACGCTCTCTGAATAAGTTGACCTGTGCGGCGGTAGTGTACGAAAGCGAAAACGAGTGATTCTTTCGATTGTAAAGAGTGCGAGCTGTTGCTCGTGTTTATTGACTTTTCCCTGCCATCCTTCAAGTATGCGCAACGCGATGGACGCGGTTCGAGGATCCCCGATCTTCTCAAGAATTCTCAACGTACTTTCAGTGAAGGACAAACTGAAGCCGATCTCGGATGGCTCACGCGACTTAGGGGCATCTCTCTCGAGGAAGGAAATCAGTTCTGGTACTATCGCAGATCCTCGGTTTAGTAATTCAGCCCGAACCGTCAACCACCTTACTCCTGCTGGCGTGCGCGCAACATCAATAGGATAATTGCTGTATCCCCATGGCATATCATTTGGCTGCAACCTTGTCCCGATAAGCCCTTCCCCTGCTCGTTCGTACTCTATTATCAGGTCTGTATTGCTTGATTCTGCGAGTTTGATCTTGAGGGCGTCATCGCCCTGAGCAGTGCGAGGAATGATAGCCATGAACATGTATGCCATCGCAATAACCGCTAATCTGCTTGAGCTATTCATTGGGCACCTGGGTACAAACGGATTGTAGAAGCGTATTCGCCTCCATCGCCAGTCCATGTACAATTATGATCGACGCGCGCATGGCAGGAAGCATAATACGGCGTGGCTGCAGTTGCAACGTCATTGGACTGGGGTGTCCGATTGTTCGGGAGTGACTGTATTGGCACTCCTGTTTCAGATGATCGAATATACTTTGGAACCGAACATGATTGTGAAGAACAGGAGTGTGATGACGAGCAGGACCATGGCGGTTATTTGATTTCTATGCTCGCCCATTTCAGATCGGCGGGCGTTTAGGATGAGGAGGGTGAGTGCGAGCATGGGCATGAAGGCTGCCCCGATGATGCCGTACAGCTTTTGTGTCTGAGCGAAGCCGGTCCATAATCCTATGGCTGGTGTGGTGGCGATGACGCACAGGAAGACCCGGTACGCCGTTGTGGTGTCACTGACCCTTGCTCTGTCTGTTCCGGGTCTGGTTGTCAAAATGGACCATGTGTCGGCGAAGAGATAGGGGACACTCTGCCAGACGCCGAGGAGGCTGCTTGCGACAGCCCCCCACGCGCCGACGAGGAAGATCCATTTTCCGAGCGGGCCTAGCGGTTTTTCGAGGCTTGTGGCGAGGTCTATGATGAGTCCCGCGCCGCGGCCTTGGATCTGGACGGTGCTTCCGATCACGACCATGCTCAGCCCAAAGAGGGCGGTCATGGTGTACCCGGCAGCCAGATCCCATCTGCAGACTGACAGGTCGCTTGCAGTGGTGCGTTTTTCCTCCCGAATCCAGTAGCCATAGCATAAAACCGTCACCGTTCCGCCTACACCGCCGAGGAGTGCGAGGGTCCAGTCGCGTCCGTCGCCGGCGAAATCGGGGATCCCTGGCGATAAAATGCCCATCGCGACGGCTGACCAGTCTCTGGTGAGCAGGATTGCGGTGGTGACGACTGTGAGGAACATGACGAAAATGCAGCAGTGCATGAATTTTTCAAAGAATTTGTATCCACCTTTGAAGATGAGTGCCACGCCTATGGCACTGTGTGCGAGGCCGTAGATGATTTTCCCGGTGGTCGGATCGTCTGAGATTGGGAGGAGGGACTGGGCTGTCACGCCGCATGCGCTCATGAGGGCGGCTGCGACGAGGTAGCTCCAGACGAGGAAATAGAGGAGGAATATGGCGAGTACGGGGCGTCCGAATCTTGATGCACAGCCTTCGAGGAGGGTTTGATTTGTGACGAGTTGCCAGCGTGCGAGGCCTTCGTTGAGGGTGTATTTCAGGATTGCGCCGACGATGACTGCCCAGAGGATGGTGAGTCCGAGTTTGCTGCCAGTGAATGCTGCAGTTGCGAGGTCGCCCGCTCCGACACCGGTGGCTGCTACGAGCATGCCCGGTCCGATGATGGTGAGGATGCGTCCGGGGCGATTGGTCATGCGTTCCTGCTCTCCGGTATGTCAGGATTTTTCGGTTGATTTCCAGTATTTTGTGAGCGATGGGGGTCGTCGTCTTTCGGGAATGCTCTGCGTTGCAGCTGTGAATAATACCTCGGCTGCCTTGCCGATCTGGAAAATTAAGAATAGTTGTCCCAGTGCCGCGACGAGGGTTACAAACAACGTTAGATATTTGATCGTGTTATATATCCATGTGTCGACCAGGCCGATACTGGCCAGAAAAGCCCGGGTCCATGTGAGCCCTATGAGGGCGATCATGGAGATCGCTATGATGCGCAGGTCTCTGTGCATGGCGTGGTTGGGGATTCGCTTCACGAGTTTCGCGGTGTAGATCGCAAAAGATGCGAAGAATACTGCGTAAGAAGCTTCGTTCAGACCATCTGGCAGTATGTCCCAGGTTTCGGTGAATATGAAGCGTTTCATGCAGTAGGCTGCTATGGCGAGGAAAATCGCGCCGCGGGCAGCGCTTTGCGTGCGGGAAGTTTTGCTACCGATTTGATTCGGTTCCGGCCAGATGGATCGTATGAGGCCGATGAAAAATATACCCCCCGCCAGGATCGCCAGGCCAAGTACTGCGTACTTTGTGCTTGCTCCGATGATGATCATCATGGTTGACGGGTCGTCAGAAGTGGCGTTGTCTGTAAGACTATTGCTCGTTGAAGCCATGAGGAGTCCGAAGAGGATTCCAAACACCATTCCGAAAAATATGAAGCCGATGATAGACCAGTACATCCATGAGAAGCCGTCAGAGACGCGGAACAGCCACTTTTTGTCTGCGAAAATCAATCGGTCGGGCTGGAGACTGGCGATGGTCTCGTTGCCGCATTCCGGGCAGCGTCCGTTGATGGGCAGCCCGCGCAGATTGTAGCCGCACTGTATGCAGCTGACATCCACCGCGAGGACGTCAGTCGGCACGTTCACCGCCGGCGGGGGGGTGGTTTTGTTCGTGTTGTCCGGTCCCATTTTCTGCTGCCGTCTGGTGTTGGCCATCTCGGCGATGCGACTCTGGTATGTTCCTGATGAGCCGGAGGTTGGTGTGTTTTCCTGGGTGCGAGATTTTGCTCCTGCTTTGGATTGTGTTGTGTGGAGCAGTGCTGCGAAGGCGGCGTGTTGTGAGCCGGTGGGGCAGGCTTCGCAATTCCGGATGGCTCGGGCGAGGTTGGCAGCTGATTTGAAGCGGTAGATCGGTTTCTTATGGGTTGCACGCTCGATGAGGTTGATGATTTCCGGAGCGATGTTTTTTGCTTCGAGTGGTTCGCGCGGGAGGGGTGTGTTTTCGTGTTGTGCTTGAAGTTCGCGGTGGTTGCCGGTGAAGGGGGGAGCGCCGGTGAGCAGTTCGTAGGTCATGATTCCGAGGGCATAGACGTCGCTGCGCTCAGTGACCGTGCCTTCAAATGCTTCGGCTGCCATGTATTTTGGCGTGCCAGCGATGTCGCCGCCGGAGTCGTTTCGCCGTGGGCAGGTGAGTCCGAAATCGGTGACGAAGGTCTGTCCGGAATCGTTGAGCAGGACGTTGGCTGGCTTGATATCGCGGTGGATAATATCTTCATCGTGGAGGGCAGCCACCGCGTCGGAAATGTCGGCGATCATGCTCAGGGCTGTGTTGGGGGAGAGTGCGCCGTGGCGTTGGAGCAGGTCGCTTAAGGATGGTCCGTCCACGAATTCCATGATGAGAAATGGGACGCTTTCGGTGACGTCGGTCTGGAAAACCGTGGTCAGGCCCGAATGTCTGACGCTGGCTGCTGCCCTTGCGCCTTCGATGAATCTCTTGAAGCCGGGGTCGTCTTCGGTGCCAGCCGTCAGTAGAAATTTGACGGCGACGCGGCGGTGGAGGAGTTCGTCTTCGCCGAGGAATACGACGCCCATGCCGCCTCTTCCGATTTCGCGTGTCAGTTTGACGGTTCCGATGCGTTCTGGAAGCTGAAAAGCTACGGGTTTTGGCGTGTCTGGCCTGCGCCATGTGATTGTGATGGTGTCATTTTCGCTCATGACTGCCCCGTGTTTATGTGACGTGCAATTGCGTTACGAAGTGGCGAGCGATGGAGTTTAGCTGTCCTTTCTGATTGTCGCAATCAGGGTGAGAAGCCGCTTGCCTTGCTGTGCGAGAAACTTGCTCCTGGCTGTGCGGGAAACATGCCTTGGAATGTTAAGAAAAGGCCCGCCACTAACGTGTAGCGACGGGCCTGGAACAATCCGTTTGATGTTGTCGGGTGATGTTTGATGTTGTCCGGTGGTCAGGTCATCCGCGTATTATGGACGATCGTTGTTCAGCTGGGCACCTTCCCACGCCTGAGTTGAACCACCAGAACCTGCCCATAGCTGACGCCATCGCAGGAGATCCAGCGCCTGGATGGATCCGTTGCGATCGATGTCGAAGAAGTCTTCGAGTACGCCCTGGTCAGGATCGGGGGCGGTTCCGGAAAGAGCCTGTCGCATGCGGAGCAGGTCGAGCGGCTGGACACGTCCATTCTGGTCGGTATCTGCCGGAAGCACGCCTATGTCGACGCGGTCCTCCTCATCGTCATCCCCCAGATTTCCATTGTCGATGATGACGTTGGGGATCGGGGCCGTGTCCTGGACCAATGCTCTGATGGTGGTCCATTCGCGGAGGGTCAGAGGACGGTCAAAGGTGATCGTGACGAGGGGCATTTGCGACTGGTCTATGGTCGTGATGGTGGGTGGATCGCCTCCGCCGGTTTCCGTGATGACAAAGGATCCGTCGGTCAGTCCGCCACCGTCCAGGGCTGACACTTCTTCTGAGAAGAGAATCTGCACTTGTGTGGTTCCGAGGTTGTGATCGACGGCGTTGTCGCTCTCCCTGCGGGAGTCGATGTATCCGGAGAAGGGGTGCGTCTGCCCGACAAGTCCTTCCTGATGCAAAATGCGTGGTGCATTGGTATCCACGCAGACCTCGTCCCCATCGACGATGGTGACATCGAACATGTCAGAATCGATCGTACCGCAATCGTTGGTGAGGCGGCAGAAGTAGGTTCCTGCGTCATCGCATCCAACTTCTGCGATCGAGAGGAAAAGCTCGGTCTGGCCTTCCAGGGGTTGTCCATTTCTGAACCACTGGAAGGACGGCTGCTCCGATGCCTGGATGAACGCGAAGAATGGATCGCCCAGATTGATTTCGCCGCCAGCTGGCTGGACACTGATCTCGACGTCGAAAACCTGGGAAAGCATTGCTTCGATGCTCTCGACACTGCTGCACTCGTTGCTGACGACGACGGTGTAATTTCCGAGATCGTCGTCACCGACGGGTGAGACTGTCAGCGTGGCGGAGGTGGCACCTGAGATGTTCCCGCCGTCTACAAGGTCGACCTCATTCTTCCGCCACTGATATGTGAAATCGCCATCACCTTCAGGTTCAACCGTCAACATGCCCGTACCGTTCGCACAGGCGAAGTCCGGGGATGGTTGCTCTGCGATCGCAACGTTGTCCGAGATCGCGCTGATGCTGAAGTCGTCCACGAAGAAGTTGTCGTTGGCGCTGTTGCCGAGGAATCGCATTCTGACCTGGAAAGCACCGTGGGATGCGTCCGGTCCGAAAACGACGCTGTTGAACACGAAGGGTGCGAAGTCATTTCCACTGCCCGGATGACGGGCGGCTTCGACCCACGAGCCACTTGAGGAACGGTATTCCACAATGAGGTCTTCGCCGGGTTCTGGTGACCCGCCAGTTCCAAGCGTGCCACTGCGCTGCCACCAGTACTCAGCCGTGAGTCCGCATACACCAATGGTGTCAATGACGCCCGTATTGACGCGATCGTCAAAGTTGAAATGCAGCGAGAAGGGGGGACTTGGTTCAATATTTCCGAAACCATCGACCAGCGTTCCCTGATTGACCCACATGTCATCATCCAGACCAGTGGAGAAATCATCGAAAAACGGAAGTGTGGCTGTCTGTGCTACGTCCGAAAGGCAGAAACGAGATGCCTTGAAAGCCAGGATGACGTCAACAATCGGTGGGCTGAAGATACCCCGGACGTTGGACCCCAGGCTGGAACACATGGTGTAATTCGGTGGAATGCAACATTGTGAGAAGAAACCCGGACCCGGAACGTCGCAGTGGGGTGCATTCCAGAGGTGACCGATCTCGTGCGATGAGAGATCGACGCGGACCGCAAAGTTGCTCGTGAAGCGTGTCTGCGCCAGAGAAAAGGCTGAATTTTCGAGGCAGACGGTCCCCAGCAGGGCGATGCCCAACACGGGTGAGTCGAGGTTTCGGCCTGTGAACATGTGTGCGAGGTCGCGGGGGATGTCGAACTCCGGAAACCCTGGGTTTGACCAGCGGGCCTGGAATTCACTCACAAGCTGACCGGCAGCTGTTGCGTTTGAATAGGGATCATTCACGTTGTCGCGGATCAGAATTGTCGTGATGTCGTAACGAATGCCGACCTGGTCGTCGTGCTGTAGCTCGACAGCATTCATGATGTTGAAGATGTCGTCTTCCACCGCTTCGGCGCTGCCGAGCAGGGAAAAGAATTCAAAGTCGGTCTCGAACGCAAGTTCCGCCACCTGCACGAAGGTGCCACCAGCTGCCGAGGTCCCATCCGGATCGTTCTCATACAAATCTTCGATCTGAGCGCGGATGCTGTGGTCCGTACCGCACTCATAGTTCTCCTGAATGAGATCTTCGTCCTTGTATACGACATGCGCTTCAGTATCAGAACCGGGGATCGCATCGCGAAGCGGCTGAATGTGCCAACGCTCACCGTAGAGATGAATCGTGCCCGTCAGCCCTTTGTCGTTCACCGACGCAGCAATGGTCCCAAGCCCGCCGTCCAGCTCGCCGCGAAACAGCATGGGAGGGGAGCTGTTGATCTCCTGGAGTACGCCATCGCCATGATCGACCAGGAGCCGATAACGGGGTGACTGCATATAGTGAGGTACGAGGACGATGTCGAACACCTCACCACCGAGATCGATCGAGAATTCGACCTCCCCATTTGGGTCACTGGGAAGTGGAATGGTCTGGAGTTCGCCATAAGTTAGGCGCAACTTCGCGAGAGCGTCGCTCATGTCGATGGCTGGTGCGTCCTGGGCGGGTGTGGCCGCAAGCGTCGTACCAGCCAGCATCGTGCCAGCCAGCAGCGCAGCGATCACGACCGCATTGCATGTCAGCTTTTGTATCGAGGTACTATACCAAGTCGAAAAAAGTTGCATCTTTCAGGCACTCCGGTGTTGGGTCGGATCGACTAACATGTAAAACTTCAGGTTCATTGGCAGATTTCAGATGCACCGCCAGATTCGTCCTGCCCTTCGTACAGGTGGGCAGAAATGTCTCATTTCGACTTATCAAGGCCGATCCAAGCGCAACCCACACCGCGCAGGACTCGTCTGGACGACACGAACCGTACCCTTCGGCAAAGCCGAATAAAGTGAGATTTCGCGTACCCAGGCAAGAAATCCACCGGTACGAAACGCGCTGGCAGCAGAGACCACTGCAAGACAGTTTATCTGAGTGCTTCTATCAATGTCAACTGAAAGTCGATTTTCAACGCACGATCGACACAAATACCATAATCATTACATTCCCACTCTAAAATGTTGCAGAGCAGCCTCGATACGGGACCCATAATGCGTTGTCCGACGGACGGCGATTGGGTGGTGGCAATCGTGGATTGGTAACGCTAACATCGAGAAGGGTGTGGATTGATGAGGGTGGGTTCGGAAGGAGTATTCTGTCGAGGCATCTGAGGGTTTCGCATTCGAGCAGGAGTTTATTTCTGCTGGTCGTCTTGCTCCTGCTTTCCCGGCCTGCGGTCGCTCAGGTATCGCCACTTCTGAGTTCTGAGGTTGTTCTGGATATTGATTCCGGGTTGCGTTACGCAGACGTTGCCGGGGCTGTGGATGTTGCCAAGGTGTCCGGGGCCAGGATATCCGTTGCCAGGGTATTCGGGGTCGGGGCGTCCGCTGAGGATTCATCACCTGTTGCGTCCGGCGTTGTGGTCTTCTCGACTGAGGTAGTGAGCGATGGGGCGCTTTGGCTTCGATTGAGTTTTGGGGACGTTGTGCTTGCCGGCGATGGGGCGTCCGGAGGTAGTGGGGCGACTGGAAGTGGTGGGGCGTATGTTCGGATCACTGCTCATGAGGATGGGGCATCGCAGTTATTGGACGCTCGCGGGTTGGCGGAGTGGGGGCATACGTCGGCGTATTTTAATGGCGATGGTGTGACGGTCGAGCTGATCGCGCCCCCGGGGACGGGACCGAGTCGGCTTGAGATCGTGTCGGTGACGGTGGGTGAGGGGAATCCGGGCGCTGCGACGCTGTGCGGTGCGGACGATCGTGTGTTGTCTGATGATCCTCGTGTCGCCCGGTTGCTTCCTGTGAGTTGTACCGGGTTTCTTGTGGGTGATCATCCGCATTGTTTTTTGACGGCTGGGCATTGCGTGGTGTTTGGAAGCATCGAGGTTGCGGAGTTCAATGTTCCGCTTTCGGATGCGTCTGGAAACAATCTGCACCCCGATCCGATTGACCAATATCCGATCGACCAGGATTCGATTCAGTTTGCCTTCGAGGGTCAGGGTCGAGACTGGTGCACCTTTGGTGCGTTCCGGAATGGTGAGTCGGGATTGCCGCCAGCGATTGCGCAGGAGGCTGCCTATGTTGTGGCAGACGAGGTTCCTGTTCCGGACGGTGGTGTACTTCGGGTCACTGGTCACGGCGCGGACAACACGCCCATGACGTATAACGGGGTGCAGCAGACGGCATCGGGGACGTATGATGATTTTTCGGGTACGACGATCCGGTACGATGATATTGATACGCAGGGCGGAAATTCGGGGTCGCCTGTGTTTCATGAACCGAGCGGGCTGGCGATTGGCATTCATACGAATGGTGGCTGTGGGGCGGTCGGTGGCAGCAACAGCGGGACGGCCATTAATAATGAAGCGTTTCGATATGCGCTGTCGCATCCTGAGGGGATTTGCAGGCCTTTCGAGGATTGTAATGGGAATTTCACGCCGGATGATCTGGATATTGGTTCGGGGGCGAGTGGTGATCTGAATGCGAACAGTATCCCGGATGAATGCGACCAGGTGGGTGATGTTTCGGGAGATGGCGATGCGGATCTATTTGATTTCGCTGTGTTTGAGGGTTGCGTCGCAGATGTGGAGTCGGATGAGGCGTGTTTGTTGTTCGATGTGAATGGTGATGGCGTCATTGACCTCATTGATTTCGCCGGGGTGCAGCGTGGTTTTACCGGGGATTGCGGTTTGACGATCGTGGGTCAGCCAGTGGATGTTTTTATGTGTGAGGGTGGGGTTGCTGCGTTTGGCGTGGAGGTTGAAGGGGTATCTGCCGGGTATCAGTGGCAGCTGGATGGTGTGGATATTGTCGGGGCGACGGAGTCGATGTTGGTTGTCGATCCTGTGACGCCTGCCGTTGAGGGGGAGTATCGGGTACGTGTGACTTCCGGGTGCGCAGAGCGTGTTTCGGAGGTGGTATCGCTGGTGGTAACGGGCGGGCCTGTGATTACGGGGCAGCCGTCGCCGCTGGTTGTGTGTCCGGGCGAATCTGCTTCCTTTGGGGTATTGGCTGATGGTACGAAGCCGCTGTCATACCAGTGGTTGCGTGATGGCGTTGAGCTGGCGGGTGAGACGGGGGATGTGATTTCGCTGGACGGGATTACGGTGGATGATGCTGGTGCGTATGCGTGCGTGGTGTCGGATCAGTGCGGGAATGATACGACTTCTGATGCGGCGACGCTTGGTGTTGCCTCAGTCGAATTTACGAAGCAGCCGGTGGGTGCTGATGTCTGTACCGGTGAGCCGCTATTCCTGACAGCCATTGCTTCAAATCAGCCCGTATACCAGTGGTTCAGGGATGGTATGGCAATCAAGGGAGCGGTCGAATTCTTCCTGTTTCTTCCTGCGGTTTCTGCTGATGATGCAGGCGTCTACCATGTGGAGGCGACGGGGGTGTGCAATGTGGCGGCGTCGGATGGGGCGGTTGTTACGGTGACAGATTGCGGTCCGTAGGCTTGGGCGGAGGGGTCGGGCTGGAGATGTGATGGTTTTTGTGCGAACGTTTCTGGACCATTATTTTTTTGTGGCGACCGTGATGTAGTCCACGGAGGTTTCAAGGTCGAACGGTTCCATCGCATAGCTTCCCCATTCTTCGTCGATTCGGAGTCCTGCTTCACCACACCAGTTCTGCATGTCTGCCTGCGACACTGCGTATCCCTGTCCGGTGTGTGCGTTTTTCTTCCACCCGTCGTCTTCACGCCAGATAGTGATGTTGGTGATATCGACGCTGCCTTCCGTGAAATGGAATAGTCGGGTTGAGATCATCTCGCGGCCATCAACCGTTGCAACGCGTGGTCCTCGGACGCATGGTTTCTCTTTTTGCATTGGCGCGAAATTCAGAATTTGAATGAACACGCGTCCGCCGGATTTGAGGCAGGCTGCGAATTGCATGATCGCCTCCCGGGCGACCTCGCGCGATCCGGAAGCAGCCAGCGCATTTCCGAGGCAGTAAATACCGTCGAAATCCTTCCCGGCGTTCTGGGTGATTGTGCTGTAATCGCCAGCGACGAACTTGAGGCGTTCGGGAGCGACCCCCTCTGCGTGCTCCCTTGCGACTGCGAGCATGTCGTCACTTAGATCGTAGCCCACGACGGTATAACCAAGCTCCGCGAGTGCGCGCGTCTGACGCCCGGTCCCACATCCAGCGTCGATGATTCGGACATCGTGCATCTCGCGCCCGTCAGGTACTCCGAATATGCTTTTAAGTACGGGCATCTCGCGGGCAAGCCGTGCAGACCAGTTGATGGATCGGTCATAACTGCGAGCGGATCGGAAGATGGAATTATCATTGCGCGGCTGAGGATCTGCGTCGGTGGGGTGCTTACAAGGCTCGTTCATGGGCTTGATTCTGGATGAAAACGTGGAATTTACAAGATCAGGGGGGGGGTGGGGGGTGGAAATTTGCACTTTTGTGATATTTAACACATAATATGTTGCATAATTATGCATATTATGTACGATGATAGCATGATGATGGATAAGCATGAACGACAAAGTGCGATTGCAGCGTTGATCCGGGAGCATCCGATTCGGACGCAGGCTGACCTGTCGCGGCGGTTGGCGGATCAGCGAATGGTTGTGGATCAGTCGACGCTGAGTCGTGATCTCACAGAACTTGGGATCCAGAAGGCGAAGGGTTGCTATGCGATTCCTGATGGGGAGCAATCGGCGCCGAAGCAGCTTGACCTTGCTGGGGTGGTACAGTGGTTCACGCCTTGTGGTCCTCACATGATCGTGGTGACCACGCTGGTCGGACAGGCTCAGCCGGTTGCGCTGGTGATTGAGGGTTCCGGTGAGTCTGCATTTCTGGCGACGCTTGCCGGTGATGATACGGTTTTTCTGGCGACGAAATCTGCACGGACCCAGGCTGTCGCGTTGCGGCGACTCGAACAGTGGTTCGGCGATAAGCGACGGTAGGTTCCTTCATCGTCGCACTGTCGTCCGGAAGAGGTATCAGCACGCAACGAACTACGATCAGCACGGAGCACCCAGGATAATGACAATGAAACGCAGTGTCCTTGCCTACTCGGGCGGACTCGATACATCTGCTATTCTATACTGGTTACAGGATAAGGGGTACGAGGTCCATGCGGTACTCGTGGACGTCGGGCAGAACGAAGACCTTGATGCGATGTGCGGCAAAGCGCTTCGCCACGGGGCTGCTTCGGCGGTCGTTCGTGATGCGAAGCCCGCGATGCTCAAATCGGTCATTCCCTACTGCCTCGGACTGTCAGCCACCTACGAAGGGAATTATCGACTGGGGACGGCGCTCGCCCGCCCGTTCATCGCGTGTGAGCAGGTGAAGAGGGCGGTAGAGCTTGGCGGTGCGACGCTGGTTCATGGTGCGACGGGCAAGGGCAACGATCAGATTCGCTTTGAATTTGCATACCGTTCGCTGGCGCCTGATTTTCCGGTCCTCGCGCCCTGGAAGACGTGGTCCTATACGGGGCGTCAGGATCTGGTGGATTATCTTTGCGAGAAGGGATCGACGGACGCGTTCGAGGTGAATAAGACCTATTCGCTCGATGAAAACTTCTGGCATCTCAGTGTGGAAGGGGGAGCGCTGGAGGATCCTGCCTCTCAGCTTGACCTGCCCGCGATCCTCTCGTCGGTCGATCATCATTTTGCTCAGCCGGACGCTTCTGACGATGTTCGTGAATCTGTACAGTTGGCGTTCAGGAATGGAATCCCCACGCATCTGAATGACACGGAGATGACGCTGGGAGCGATCATCGGGAAGCTGAATCAGTGGTATCGCCATGCGGACTGGGGCTGGGACCTTGTGATTGAAAATCGCTTCACGGGGATCAAGTCTCGCGGCGTGTATATCAACCCGGCGGCGAGGCTGCTGCATACTGCGGCGGATGCGATGGCGCGATGTGCGTTGAATAAACCGACCTATGAACAGTATACCACCCTGGGGCGCGACTATGGATCGATGCTGTATCGTGGGGAATATTTCTCCGATCAGCGTCTGACGCTGGAAGCGGGTGCAAGGTCACTCCTCAGTCATCTGACAGGTTCGGTCACAATCAACCTGTCCCCAACCCCCTACGTCGCCACAATCCAGTTAGACCAGAACCTCTTCAGCCCCGAACTAGCCACCTTCGAATTCAGCGATTACAACCATGCAGACGCCAACGGGTTCATCCGCCTGACATGGCTAGCCACGGTCGGGCGTTCATTCGAGATGACGGAGCAGCAACATGCCTCCCAACAATACGACGCCCCCCAACAGTACGACGACAGCACCTGCCAGCGCGGGAACCCTCTGGCGATCACAGGGGTCGCTTCATCCGACGTTCGATCTGTTGAATCGTTGCCTGAGCGAGGATTGGTTTCTCCTTCCGTTTGAGATTGAATTGCAGCGGGCGCATATTGTTGCGCTGGTGGATGCTGGGATTCTGACGGACGATGAATCTGTACGCATTGCGGACGCTCTGGACGAGATAGAGTCCGAATATATTGGAAGCGATGCTCCGGAGTCCGATGCAGAGGATTTGCATACCTGGGTCGAGCATGAGGTCGTAGTGCGCGTCGGTCAGTCTGGGAAGAAGCTTCACACTGCACGCTCGCGGAACGACCAGGTTGCGACACTCACAAAGATGTTCCTGATTCATGTGGCCAGCGAATTTATCTACGATGCGTATGAACTGACGCGCGTCTGCTGCCATCAGGCGACGGCGTGGGCTGACCTTACATTCCCGCTTCAGACGCATTGCCAGTTTGCCGCACCGGGGAGCGTGGGATTCTGGTCACTCAAATATGCGACCGCTTTCCAGCGGTCAGCCCGGACCATGTACGCCATGAAATCGCTATGGGATGAGCATTGCCCGCTCGGGAGTGGAGCTGTGGCAGGATCATCCATCGCGATCGACCGGACCATACAAGCCAAGGGTTTGGATTTTCATGGTCCGTCACGCAATGCGCTCGATTCGACCAGTACGCGCGACGAGGTGCTCCAATATCTCGGATGCATCACTCAATTTTCAATCCATCTGCAATCGCTGGCCACGGACGTGATTCTCTTTTCGCAGACGCCATTCGGGTGGACGAAATATCCGCCTGCCTTCGGGACGGGGTCATCGATGATGCCCAACAAATCCAATCCCGATGCGATGGAGCTGCTCCGGGGAGAGGCGTGCTCACTGCAATCTGCCCATTCGGAGCTTGTCCTGATCCTCAAGGGGTTGCCGAGCGGTTACAATCGCGATCTGCAGTGCATCAAACCACTCATCAGGAATACATATGATACCGTTTCTGTATTAAGTGAGATGACGTCCGCATTCATCGAGCAACTGGGTTTTGACGAATCCCGGATTCGGGAATCCTTGTCGATGGGCAATATCGGCGCGACGCTTCGTATGGAAAGCCATGTGAAGGAAGGCAAACCCCTTCGCGATGCCCACCACGCAGAGTCGCAGGCGGACGGTTCTGCCAAAGACGATTTCGCCACCGACCCATCCCGCTACACCACAACCGGGTCTGCCTCACCCGACGAAACACGTCGCATCGCAAAGCAAATCCTGGATTCCTGCCCCTGACCCCCGCACCCTGACCCCTGCCATGACGTCATCTCATGACGCCCCAGAGCCTAAACCGATTATGCAGGCCTCAACCGATCGATCATGCATGTCTCAACCGATTATGCAGGCTTCAACCGATCATGACGGTGGCGTCGCCCTTGGCGATGGTATCGGGCGGGCCTACGCAGGTGGCTCTATCGCCCTGGCGAGCAGCAGGTAGAAATCCGATGAACACAGTGGTGCTGGTGGGCGGGATAATGGGTCCACCCACATGGGGTACGGTTCCGTTGACTGCCGGGCAGACGTGCATGTCGGTCACTCTTGCGGCAGGCATGAAGCCAATCAGGACGGTCGGTTCGCCTTTGACGATCGCACCGCCATGGGACATCGAATCACCCATTCGGGCTGCTGGTGGCATGGTTCAATCCTTATATGGTTCACAGATTAAATGCTCGGCAGACAAAAAGCCTGCCTGCAGTTGCGATACCCTAAAATGGTTCTACAAACTGAAATCCTCGCTTCGGATCAGTGTACATCATAATCGGCATTTCGGCTGCCCGGAAAAGTATGTCCATCGGCAGGCGCGGATCCTTCGGGACGTTGGGGCGTGGTTCTGTGGATCCATCGAACCTGCATACATAGCATTTCACGTCACCATCCGTCCGGAGAATCGCGTAGGGCGCACCATTCTGGTTGATACGCGGGATGGCCTCCAGCACCTTCACATCGTCGGGCAGGTTGATCGGGATCGGGTCTGCCGCGATGAATTTATCCTTATCACTGTAGACCCACGCAAGCAGGTGATACGTTGGGGCGACGTTGCCAGGTTTCTCGCCGACGAACAGACCTCGAATATGGTTCTGCTGTGTCGTGGTGAGTCCCGCACCGAGGAGTTTCATGTCCCATTTGTAGATTTCGTCGATCGCCTTCGGTGATTGAGTGGCGGACCAGGGCATCAGAGAAAGTCGCATATCCAGCGGACCGACCTGGGTGACGATGAAGGTTCGCCGAGAGAGGTCTGCACGGTAACCAGTGCTGATCCAGCGCATGATTCCGTTCGGAAATGTCGCAGCAATGGGTTCTTCGGCGACGCCCTTGGGAGTCAGCCGCACCACTTTCAGGGGTGCTTTATCCGACGAGGAATCGTAAAGCAGACCAGTCGCACCGGGCAGGGGGTTTGCTGGCGTACCGGGGTCGAGCATGAGCGGAGGGACGAGCTCACCAGGCGAGGTGATTTTTCCCCTCACAACATCTGAGATCTTACCATCATGATGCAGGACGAAACAAATGTCGGGGACGTCCTTGTGGACCTCACGCCAGGCAACCCATTGAGCTTCAGGTGGTTTGTTGGGAGCGATCGAGAGGACCGGTTTTGCACCGACCGGCGCTCTAGCAAGCGTGATGGTGTCTGTCACTGTGGTTTTTCGTCGGATACGAATGTCTGACAGGATGATGTCTGCCTCGTCTGCTTCCGGATCGACCGCGTTTGACCAGGCTGCAAAGTACAGCGGTGTTAGACTTCCATACATGGTTGCGATGTGGGCTGAGAATGGACGGATCGGTCTTACGGTCAATTTGACGGGATCGGATAGCGCCTCACCACCGTCCCATACCGCCTTGGCGCGAATCTCGAATGTCCCCGGATGGGGGATCAGCATGAGCCTGTTCAGATCGAAACGCGATTCCTGCTTCTCTCCGGGGGGTAGATTCTCAGGAAAATGGCGCTGGCGCGGTGGTTTTGTGATCGCGAAATATTGGACGTTACCGCTGTCGAGATCGGTGAGTTGAAGCGTAGGCCAACCCTCGGTATTCCGTGGGTTCATGTCTTCCAGCGGTGCTCGACCGGTATTCATCAATACAATGGTGATCCAGGTCGTCTGCTGGAGTAGCAGGTCTGATTGTTCGAGTGTGACCGTGATGACGCCTGGCATGGGTTAAATCTCCGAATTCCAGGCGCCCGAACATGCGGGGGACTGGATACCAATTACGCTTATACTCTGCATCAGATTAAGCTCCC
Source organism: Planctomycetota bacterium (assembly GCA_024275565.1). Taxonomy (GTDB): domain Bacteria; phylum Planctomycetota; class Phycisphaerae; order UBA1845; family UBA1845; genus JAJRYY01. The sequence continues at coordinate 11,963 of JAJRYY010000236.1, read as the reverse complement.
CGCGCTCGCGTATCCACAGCACTCGCAGCGCCCGACGTCTGGATCTTCCAGCCTCGTAGTTTCAGCAAACATCGCCCGCAAAAATCGCCATAACAACCCATATAATCCATGACGCATTTGCAGTCAGCCTCAAGCTGGTGGACCGACGGTTCCGCACCACCAGCCACATGCGGCGCATGCACATGGAACAAGCAGTGGCCGCCTTCGTGCACCACCGTGCCTTCGATCGGAACGTCGTAGTCATCTGAACTCTTATAGTCCTGGATCAGGAAGAAGGCACCATTTGCACCGCCGAACCCGCCCGCGCCCCAGGATTCTCCCCAGCGTTTGTATACATAGCTCCCATTGATGTCATCGCTCAAATGGATGATGGTGAGACCGGGAAGATAACCACCCTCCGTAAACTGCTCCGCCAACGCCAGCATTCCAATTTCAATGAATATCTGATCATCAAACGCAGGGCGGGTTCTCCTGAGGAGGTCGCGGAAGCCCACCTTGTCCGGTCGACCGTCATTGTAGTCCTTCGCCGATCGCAACGTGACCATCCAAGGTGATGTAGGATCGTCGAGGAGAAGATAATTCCAGTCAAGGGTTTTGGTGACCTCCCCGCAGTCTCGCGCTGCAACGCGCATTTTCTGGATAGCCCCCCGGAAGTCTGCGTTGGTCATCTCCTTCGGACTGGATACATCGGTGATGACTTCGCAATAGGCGGGGCGAAATGCATCGATGAGACTTGGGAAATTGACGGTCACCGGGCGGTAATTATCCCCACTCGTTTTGGCATTGGGAGGCCAGGTATGGACCCTGTTGTGCGCGAGGGCAGCGTCGTACATGTCCGCCGCGGGAGACGTTCTGTTAACGCTCCAGTCAAAGGTGTCCACGTCTCGCGCGTCCCGTCCGTTTGTCGCCGTACGGAACACATTTTTGACCGTCATCGATGCCGATGAGACACCTGGAGAGGATTCAGGTCTCTTGCGACGATGATAGCCACAAAGTCGAATGTTGCGCCACACGGTCATCGTACCGGTTTCGACGACGGGTCCGTCCTTATTATCTCCCTTGAATCCGAGTGTTTCAGGTCCGATGTATGCACGCAGACGGTAAGTATCACCCCCAAGACGCGAGGGCATGAAAATCACGCCAGCCACACCCTCGTCCGAGGTCTTGGCGAAGACAGCATGCGGATGCTCTGCTTTCAGATCGTCTGGCACCTTTTGAGCAGGACCAATCTTTCCATAGTCCGGGTGTTGGGCGTCACGCTTGCTGTGTAGTCCCTTCCGAGCCTTGTCGATCTCAAAAACGCCTTCCTTCGTCCCGTTACCGTGTACCGGTAACCCGCGACGACCGCCATATTCATGCGGGGCGTTCAGGTTTTGCGGATCGGTATCGTCGCCAAGGCGCGACTTGATCGCCTCCATCGTATCGTGAATCAGCTTGGCAGGACCCTTTGTCGGGGCATTGGCAGGGTTGGTATCACCGAGGGTGTAGGGAAGCGGATCCGGAGCCTCCCAGTCCTTCGATCTGTCCATCTCAACCCGGCGAAGAGCAGGTCCACGCAGTTCATTGTTGACTGGAAGATCGGGTGTGACGATCTGGAAATACACCGAAACACCAGCTACCAACTCACGTTTTCCGTTGCGATTGATGCGTTTTACCGTCGCGACAAGAGGAATCCGACCGAGAAAATCGTTGTCCTCATAGAACAACGTCTCAAATGCGTATCGCTCAGAGTACATCTTGACATCATATTTCGCGTCCGCATCAGTCGCGTCGGGAGCATCTTGGCGCGTAAGCGTGATCCGATCGCCCGGTCGAGGCCAGTTGTAATAATAACCCCCCGGAATGCGGATCATGCCAAATTCATCCGTCGCCCGGTCATTGACACCAGCACACGCAGTACCCCGCGGTAGTCGACCATCGAGGATGTCGCCCGATTCAGGAAACCGGGTATTATCCGTGAGCATCGCCAGAACGTTGTTCCGAACCTCGAACCGCAGAAATCGCTTCGCCTGAGCGTCCGTCGGTACCATGGTGCGCTCAATGTCAATTTTGAACGAGTCGCCTTCCTTCAAATCAGCAACCTCCGCAAACGTGATGCTGCCCGCCGTCGCTGCAGTGATGGTGCGTTTTTCTCCGTTCACACTGGAGGTTTTCGATGTGAAGGAAACTTCATTACCAACCATATCAGCGTTGAACATCCCGTTCTTCGCAATGCTCGTCTTATTCACAGTATACGTTTTATCGGTCGTCCCCTGAGGAACTGCTTTCCATGTGTGTATTTTCTTGTAGTACGCCCACGACACTTCACCAGCCCTGTTCCGACGCCCAGCCGACAACCCCATCGGCTGATAGAAGAACCCAAGCACCTGCAACCGCTGCTGAACACCCTTCTTATGGGCAACGGTCCCGCCACCATCCATCGAGTCGAACAAAGCATCCAGATCGCCCAGTTCCAGAGATATTTCATACACCGGTTGAAACGCCAGCGTGTTCACATGATCGGGAAAACCAAGCGCATCAGCAGGTGCGACATGCCCGATCGCATAAGGACTTGGCGGTCTTAATTTCTTCCTATTCTCAGAGGTGATCTTCCGATCTTTCGGAACCCAGAGGTAGTTGGGTTCGTCGATCTTGAGGAGCTTGAACGTATCCTGACCATCGATTTTGGTCTTGAGTTCGGGGTGAGGTAACGTGCTGACCATCGGGTGTCGTTTGGAGAGATACCAGTTCACATGTCCGATATTGTCAGTACCCCAGTTGGCAAACGCAAGATCCTGCCAGGTAAGCCCGTGACGCTTGGCGATCTCCTCAAGAGGTTCTTCGTCGTAAAAGAACTTTTCGTAATGGATCTTCGCGCCAATGAATGGCCCACCCTCCCAATCACTGATTGGATACGCGGTAAGCCCCGGGTCTGTAATAGTAATGGCCATTCTGTTCTCAGTCCCTCATACGCGTCAGCACGACACTGAACGATGCTACCACGAAATCACCCACTTTTTTCACGATCCCAGTCAATTTTGGTTTGATCCACTTTTCGTTGAGCGCGCGTCAAATCACGCTCGGCTGCCTGCGCATCTTTGATCGCCTGCTCGTGGGCCGATCTTTTCTTCTGGAACAGGGTAAGATTGTCCTCGATGCGCTTGTTTTTGTAGACTTCAAAAGCAGCGTTTTTCTCCGCAAGTTTCGTTTTGACAGCAGCAACAGCCAGGTCCCGCCTGTCCCGGGCATTATCACGCTCGACAACGGCTTCATCATATTTCTTCTTGGCTTTCTGCTCAGCAGTTTCCACAGGAGGAGTGGGTGCGGGCTCCCCAGTGGCGCTGCCGCTTGAATCCGGTGCAGGAGCAGGCGATTCCGTCAGACCACCAGACGTACCCGAAGTTTTCGCCTTCGGCGGAGGATCCTTCATCGACGTCGAGGGCGTATCATGAATCTTCTCGAGCGCCGCACGGGTCTTCGGACCGGGCACACCATCGGGATAGGGATCCTTGTCCTTATCGATATCCATCTCGGTCTGAAAACGCGTGATGTCTGCGTCTTCCTCAGTGACCTCGTTCTTCCCCTGAAAACGTTTCAAAGCAGCGCGCGTACCAATACCAGCAATCCCGTCAATGCATCCCGCACCATACCCAAGATTATTCAAACGCTGCTGAACACCTGCGATGCACCACTCATCAGGAGCCTTACCCTTAATCGGATTCAACCGACCGATCGTCAACCGATACTCAATCCACTCCGCTTCAGGGACCACAGGTGTTGTAGGCGGCGTCGTAGGCGGTGTCGTTCCACTGGGGGGGGTACCGGTCGGTGCGGTACCACCCGTCCCACCTGTACCACCCGTCGAACCCGTACCGCTCCCGGAATCCTCTTCATCACTGGGAAGCTGAACCTTCAACACAGCACCATGCGCCTGAACATTATCAATCACAACGTCCAGCATCCCCTTGTCGTCCAGCTTGAGTTCGTCAGGAGCAGCCTTCGATTTTCCCTTCTCCATCACTTTGGTGATAGCAGCGCCTTCGATCTTCAGCGTATACACAGCACCCGCCATAGGCTTACCATCTTCCCCCAAAACCTGCATACGAAGGCGCAATTTCGGTACGCCGGTCAGATGCGGATGATGTGCATCGGCGGATTCACTGGCTTTGCGAGGCGGCACTTTAGGAGGCACCACGGCCTCATCCATGGGTGCACCATCAGGAAGCGCGGTGGTCTTGCGCTTGTCACCATGAAACAGCATATACGGAGAGTACCGACCGAGCGAAGCCTCACGCAGATGCTTGTTGTAATCCCAGACCTTGATCCAGTCGGCGTCGCCTCGCTTGCTCCGCGCGAAGGACGCCATGTGATCGCTGGCTGCTATTTTTTCTTTGGCCATGAACGTATCCCGCTAACAGACCATCCAGAAGATCCATGCAACACAACCACACACATTCCCTGAAGACCAGACACTGCACGCAACTTCAAAACACACATTCAACACGCTAAGCCTGTTCCCAGTTGTCGTTGTCAAGCCGCGGAAATTCAGTCTTACACTCACCCTCTTCCTCAACCCAGACACGCGCAAACCCGTTGACGTCCAGGGTTCCAGTAACAACACTGCCACCCGGCGTCGTAATGATATAACACTCACCAGCCATCGGGTTACCCTCATCATCCTTAAGGTCGATCGAGATCCAATGCCCCTCATAGGGTTTTTCCTCAATCGGCGGAAGCGGATTCGGAGATCCGTCATACACCGGATCCTTCCCGGGCGTCACTTCGTCGGCATCTTCAGGGGCAGCGGGCGCAGCAGGCGAACCTGTCACCGTACCCGTCAGGGCAGCACCACCACTGTTAATATTCACTATAGTTCCCTTGATGAAAATTCCCGCCGGAGAAATCATGATGAAATTTCCCCCAACCGTCAGACTGATACCGCTCTTCGCTTCCACCACAAACTGATTGGCTTTGACCAGATACTGACTTGCGACTTCATGACCATGATTCGCCTTGAAGTCCTCCAGCACATCACCTTTCACCACAACATTCATCGTTTCAGCAACTTCCAGCGCATCCTTACCACCAACCTTGGCAGATCGATGCCCACCGGTCTCGAGGCGCTGTTCCCCCTCCACCTTGATGTGCTGAATGGTACCAATATTTTCCCGTGATTCCTCGCCAACACGCGTGTGGTAGTCCTTCTGTGCGTGAATCAGAAATTGTTCCGAATCCTTCAGGTCTTCAAAACATATCTCATTGGTCCCGCCACCACCCTTGGTGCTGTGCGTCTTGATGCAGCTTTTTGTCTTCTCATCAGGTAGCGCATAGGGGGGCATATTGTCAGCATTCGGAACGCGACCGACGATAATAGGCTTGTCAGGATCGCCCTCCAGAAAATCGACCACAACCTCCTGACCAATACGCGGAAGAAACATCATCCCATACTGGCCACCGGACATCCCCTGACACACGCGGATCCAGCACGAAGAATTCTCATCCGATTTCCCCTCGAGGTCCCAGAAAAACTGAACCTTCACCCGGCCATATTCGTCCGTATAAATCTCCTCAGAACCCTCGCCAACCACCCTGGCGGTCTGAGCACCACGCATCACAGGTTTGGGCGTCACCCGCGCAGGACGATACTCAACCTCGGAGGGAAGACAGGTGAACTGACTCTGAAAATCCGATCCATCAATCCCCCCGGCAACCGCTGAAGAGAGCGCATCATCAAGCAGATTCGGAACCGTCAGCGGAGAAAGACGACTGGCACCCAGAACCGCCGCCACAACACTCACATCTCGAGAAACCTCTCCATTATGAAATACCCACGGCGCATGCGATCGATGCGCGGTAAGGTCAGAACCGTTCGAACCCCGACCAGTCGAGGAACTCATCCCCGCAGCCTGCATCCCCTGATGGGTGATCTGCGTCACCAGATAAGTTTGATTGAACGTCTCGATCGGGTGTTCGATCATCTTAAAAAGTTTGCCCGGCAGCACGGTCAGCGAATTCGACTGACCAACACCGAGGGTGCTTGTGGAGACAAGTTCCGCAGCACGTCGCTCAGCCACCTTGCTCCCATCAGACTGCGTCTGATATCCACCAGGATAATCACTCTGGATAAATCCGGCACGCTCACCGAGTTCGTGATGTACATTCAAATCAAGCGACGGACTCGTGAAATCGTAATCAACCAGATGGACGCTGTCAGGGCGGAGACCCACGCCAAAGCGGAAACGGTTGACAAATGGCTTCGGCTCTTCAAGACCACTCCAATCGACAAAAGGGAGCTCGGGAGTGGTCGCTTCAGCAGTTAAGGAACCATCGTGCAACGCAAGCGCATCGCCCGCATCGTTCTGTACAATATCCCACCAGATACCCTCATCTTCCAGCAACCGGCATATGAAGTTAAAGTCAGTCTCACGGTATTGAACGCAATAAGTCCGCGGGGCATAAACGCCGGACAACCCTTTCAACTCAAGATAATCACCCGCGAAACCCGCACTTTTAAGCACATCTTCAATGATCTGAGGGGTGCTGATCTCCTGGAAAATCCGACAGAAATAGCGATGCGTCAACTGCCACAGGGTCGGAAACAATTCGATCCGAAACACACCCGCCTCGGGGGTATTGCGAACATGCTCAACGCTCCCGACAATCCCTTGAATCGTGCGACCTGCCTCACTGTCAACAGGTGACTGCACCTTGAAAATCCCGGAAACTCCGACCATACCCTCAAGGCTGATCTCCTCAACATGGCACAGCGCTTCGATCTCATAGCGATAGAGCTGACATATCCCCTCGCTCGCTCGATACCGCACGACTTCAAACTGGCTCTCATCCCCACCCTTCAGTTGAAAAAAAAGGTGCGAAGCGTTCAGGTCGTACGTTCTGTCGAGTGCCATCCAACGCTCCTCTGCTGTCGCGGTACCGCCGAACGCGTCGTACACCGACGGCTCTGCGATGTGGTGAGTGGCTATCCTGAAAAACGCCCCCGCGTAATAGATGACCGCCGGGAACGCCTCTGGATAGTCGATTCAAAAAAAAATACATCAACCCGGCCCATCAGGGGCTGACGCACAGACTAACCCGGCGCACAGATTAACCCACCGTCGCTTTTCGCGTCAAGTCAGCCCGCGATCGAAGTCCGGATCGCATCCCAGTCGGATGGGGGCACATTCAGAAAGGCATCCACAACGATCGGGTCGAAATGCGTCTCACGGCACGACTCAATCTCACGACGCGCCTCATCATAGGTCATGGCCTCCTTATAGGAACGCACAGAGGTCAATGCGTCAAACACATCAGCCACCGCAAATATCCGAGCCCCCATTGGAATTTCCACGCCAACCAGACCCTGCGGATAACCATAACCGTCATACTTCTCGTGATGCGTGTAAACGATCTCTCTGGCATCATTCAGGAAGTGGACCGGTGCGATGATTCGACGCCCCAGCTCTGGGTGCTCACGAATGCGATCCCATTCGTCATCACTCAGGCTACCCCGTTTCAGGAGGATATTGTCAGGGATCCCGATCTTGCCAATATCGTGCAGCAAGGCCCCGAGAGCATAAACACGCCGAAATCTGGTTTCGACTTGAAGCTCCCTGGCAAGACGCAGCGTAAAAGCACGCACCCGGAGCGAGTGAAGTTCTGTGTCATGCTCCCGAACATCCAGGGCAGCCACGAGCGCCGTCACAACCCCTTCGTACGCACGCGCAAGTCGCTTGAGTGCGCCCTTCTCAGCATCAGAAAAAAGACCGGATATCGCAGCCGTCAGCCAGATCGTCACAATTTCGCTGATCTGATTGAAATTCTCAGCCCGTTGACCGCTCCACTGCCAGATAATATGCGGTGTGTAGAGGAGCGAAATCACGCCAGCCGTCAGCATGGCAGCCCGGAGATTAAACCAGATCGCCGTCAGCACCACAGGAACGAGATAGAGTTTTCTCAGTAAAATATGGATGATATGGAGATATTCTTCACCCATCGGCGTAGACCAGTGGGCACCCGTGACCGACACCACCAGCACCACGATGGTCACAACACGCAACATCGTCGGTTGCGTGTCTTCTAAGTCGAAGTCTGTCTTTTCATGCATGGCCGGTCCCGAACGCGTCACCTGACGAGTGTTGTCACACTAATCAAGCACATCCAGATCGTCCAGCACCCGCTCGATCAATATATCCCGCTGCTCAAGATCGCGACCGAGACGCCGCTTCACCGATTTCAGGCGACGCTCCAGCTGCTCGATCTCTGCCTCACGCGATTTCTGCTTAATCTCAAAACGCTCGATCGCAAATTCCCGCATCTCACCGCGAATCCGCTCACGCACGTCAGCATCCCTGCTGTTCTTGTACCGTTCAGCTAGCATGTGCAGTTTGAACCCGAGCTGACGTTCCCGGATCATGGCCCGGCCTCGCTCCGGATCGTTCTTCATAACCTCCCGAACACGACGCAGTTGCGGCATCATCTGCTGCAATCGCCGCTCAAACATCTCTGGACGGCGATCCCGCAACCGCTCGATCATCCGCCGTCGCTCCGGGAAATGCCTTCCGACGAACGCCAAAGCCTCCTCGATTTCCGCGTCCGTGAACCGGACGGGTTTCCCACGATCTCCACCAATACGCGAATCGCCGCCAAAACGCGGATCATCTCTATATCGCGGATCATCGCCAAAGCGTGGACGATCGCCAAAACGCGGGCGTTCCCCGGAACGCCTGCGATCACCGATACGCTCGCGATCTCCACCCCGATTGCGATCACCGATACGCTCGCGTTCTCCACCCCGATTGCGATCTGCACCCCGCTTGCGATCTGCGGACTGGGGATCCTTCTGACGCCCTCGAGCGCCACGCTGACCCTCGCCAGCTATACGCTGTCCCTCGCGGTTTCCACGTTTCCCCTCACGCGCTCCGCGCTGCCCCTCGCGGTTTCCGCGAGATCCTCGATCACCACGCGCACCACGAGCGCGGTCACCACGCTCAGGCGGCTGCGCATCGCCGAAAATGCGATCAATCTCACCGCCGCCATCAGAACGCTTATCCCGGGCTTCCGAGCGTTTTGCATCCGGTTCACCAGCCGAAACCCCCGTCCATCCCACGAGCATCCAAGCAAAAACCAGTACCAGAATCCCCCCAAAGCGTCCCTGCTTCGCACCATTCATATTCGAATACATGACGCCAGATCCTCCCTTATGTGACATGCGTACGATCGCGTTCATCGAAACCAACCACCTACAATGCATCATCCAGCACATCTTCCCGATCCGAATCGATCCAGTCCCACGAATCGCTGCCGCCCAGTGCAAGGCGATCCGATTCCAGCGAATCCAGCATCGTCCCCATATCCTGGATCGCGGTGTCCACTTCGCTATCGTCAATATCCAACGCCTGAACAAAAACGTCCCACTCACGATCCTCAGCGACGCTGACTGCAGACTGATCGACATCCATCAGCCCAACAAACGCGAACAGCAAAGCAGCCGCAACAGCAAACAAGGGTGAGGCTGTCCGGGTAAATGAGAGCGCACTCGGTGAGGCTGCTCTTTCCGATTCCAGGACATTCCGCACACTGATCTTCGCACGACGTAGAGCTGCATTCACCCCAACATCACGCGTTCCTTCAGCATAAGCACCATCAGCATATGTCGCATCAGCAGATGTGCTATGAGCAGGTGCTTCATCCGTACACGTCAGACGTACCGCAAGTTTCACCCGGTCCATCACATCCGGACCTGCCATTTCATCCGAGCCTGGTGGGGGGGCTGCTCCGTTCTGCAACCGGTCGTTCTGTAACTGGTCGTTCAGCCACAGCTCATCCTGCTCGATCATGCGTTGAAGATTTTCAAATTCACTGTTCATTGCAAATACCTGTTTTACTGTGCTTCCATGGTCGTGTTCACCGGGCTTCCATGATCGTGTTCACTGGGCTTCCATGATCGTACGCAACTTTGCGAGCGCCCGATGTCCTCTGGCCAGTACCGTCCCCAGTGGCGATCCGAGCACATTTGCAATCTGCTGGAACGTCATCTGCGAAAAATGGCGGAGCATCACAATCTCCCGATCCGAGTCTGATAACGCTTCCAGCGCAACCCCCAAACGATCGACGGTCTCATCCCGCTCGACATCTTCAACCGGCGACGAGACACGCGATCCGGTGCGGGCATCTGTCGCATCCAGCTGCCATTCGTCCGATTCTGCGAGAGAGACACCAACTGGTCTGCGCCGCAGCCGTCGAATGCGATCCCGGACCAGATTCGTCGCGATCCGAAACAGCCATGCATCGAACTGGTCCTGATGTTCGTAGCGATCGATCGTGCGGACGACGCGGAGAAACAGCTCCTGGAGCAAATCCTCAGACTCCTCGCGGGATCCGACCAGCCGATAAAAGTACCCATACAGCCTCGGCCCATACGCGTCGATCAGCGCATCGAACGCGTCAGCATCCCGGTTTCCGGCTCGGGCGACCAATTCTTGAAGTAGGACTGCATCCATCTGATTTGTGCTCACACCCAGCATAACGACATCAACCACCCTTTATTGCATCAAAATTCAACGATCAGCTTCCAGATGCTCACCGTGACCACCGGTCTGCGATCGCTCTCCACTATCAAGAGAACGGTTTTGGTCGAAATCTTACAGAAAAAATTGGATTTCTTTCAAAAATGGCGATTCCGCGTCAAAAATCGCTATTTTGGGGTAAATTTTGTCAGGTGCTGGTCAGTCCTCCACCCGCGTGTTTCGCCCAGGGATGAAGCACCGCCGGGCAGCGGTGCGGATCGATCCTTCAACTGCGAAGCAATCGTAGTGCGTTGATGGCTACCAAGACGGTGCTGCCCTCGTGTCCGATAACGGCCACTGGTAGCGGAATTTCGCCGGATAGTGCGAACACCCCCATCAGCACAATGACGCTGATCGCAATGGCGAGATTTTGTCGTACCACTCGAGACGTGCGATGTGCCAGCTCGAATACCCAGGCGGTGGCTTCTATGTTGTCGTTGAGCAGGACGATGTCGGCGGCTTCGAGTGCGACATCTGCACCGATGGACCCGATGGCGACCCCTACGTCCGCATCTGCCAGGGCGGGAGCGTCATTGACCCCGTCGCCGACCATCACGATGACTCCAAGCTCCTTGCGAAGCTCTCTGGTGGCTGCCATCTTCTCCTCAGGGAGCAGCCCTGCGCGAAATCCATCCAACCCCAGCGTCTCTGCAACGCGTGTGGCTGCGACTTCATGGTCCCCCGTCAGCATATGTACCTGTGTCACGCCGGCAGCACGCAATTCGTGGATGGTGTCGGCGGCGACCTCGCGCAGGCGATCCTCGAATACGAGAATGCTCGGTGAACCGTCTACGACGAGTGCAGAAATTGCCGCCCCGGAAGTTTCCATCCGGTTCAGATGCACACTAAAGTCGGGTTGCTGGTTTTCTGCTATTCGCTGCATTGCTGCCGAGAGCTTTCCGACCCAGACCTGTCGCCCTTTCACTTCGCCGGATATCCCCTCGCCTGGAATGTTCTCCAATTTATCGACCAAGTAGGGTGAATACCCCTCCTGCGTCAATCGATCCATCACTGCGCCCGCTAGTGGGTGGCTGCTGGATTCTTCCAGTGCTCCGGCGAACTGTAGGACTTCTGCCTCTGAGAATCCTTCTGCTGCTATTATTTCGACCAGTTTGACCCGTCCTGTGGTGAGGGTTCCTGTTTTGTCGAAGACGACGGTTCGCGCTTTGGACATGACTTCGAGGTAGGCTCCGCCCTTGATGAGTACGCCGCGTCGTGCTGCGGTTGCGATGGCGGAGAGGTAGGCGACCGGGGTTGCGATCACCAGTGCGCATGGGCTGCAGACGATCAGCAGCGCGATCGCCCGGTATACTGCTTCGCGAACGGTCAGGCCTACGCCCCAGTGGAGGGTTGCCCCGGCGAGGACTGACCCGATCATGACGCAGGTTGAGTAGGTCGGTCCGATGCGGTCGATCAGCC
>JAJRYY010000002.1 GCA_024275565.1 Planctomycetota bacterium | reverse complement strand
TGGTATGGGCGGCTGGTCTGAGCGAGGTATCTGAATGTTGTTCCGTATACACCTTCCATATATGTATAACACGCAGGGTGATCTACTTTTGGGCCGCATATTGGTGAAAATCCTGGCGGATTTGTTAGAAATGCCCCTTGGGGCTGTTGTGAGGGGGTGTATTGAAGTGAAATTTTTTTATTTTTTTTAGAATCGGCGTAACACCGGGTCAGATATTGTTGCCAGAACGCCGTGGGCGGTGCCCTGTCACAACGCGTGCGTAGCATTCGAACGAGCGGGAATGGTCCGCACAGCGGACCCTGCAGGGACGTCTGGCGTGGTTCAGGGTGGGTTTGCGGGTGTTGCTGGGGGTGACGTTCGGTGTTGGGAAATGGTCCGTACAGCGGACCCTGCGGTTATGGGGGCGACGTTTGATATTTGGAAATGGTTTGTACCGCGGATCCTGCGGGGGTTGCTGGTATGTGTGGGTTGCTGCCCCATTGCCACATTGCGTGTGGTGTGTGTAGAATTCTGCCTGATATGGTCGATGAGGCAGGATGAAGGCGTTATCGCAGTCATTACAGTGATTTTAAGGGAGTCTGATGAGCGAAGGAACGTCGGCGAAAAAGGCAAAACTCGAGACGATCGAGCCGATCGGGAAGCGTGTTCTCATCCGGAAGGATGCAGACAAGAAGCGGACCAAGGGCGGGATCGAACTTCCTGACAGCGTTGAGATTCCTACGATCACGGGTCGTGTTGTCGCGGTCTCTGCTCTTATTGACAACGATGATGATTTCCCAATCCGGCAGTATGATCGCATTCTGTTTAACCCGAAACATGCGATTCCTGTTGATTTTGAGGCTGACAACCAGCTGTTTGTGGTTCCGATTGGTGATGTTGTCGCGATTTTTCGTTCGCAGAGTTGATGCATGCGGGTTGCTGCGTTGGTGTTGCTGTCTCTCTGCCTGAGATGGTTGCGTCTGATCCATACTGACTTGAGACTGAAGCCATGTCGCGGTTCCCACGTCCCTATCTGATTGGGATGGTTCATCTGGACGCACTTCCTGGTAGTGCGGGTCATTTTCTGCCGCTTTCTGAGATACTTGAGCATGCGTGTCGTGATGCTGCGGTGCTTCGTGACGCTGGGTTCCATGCGATATTGGTTGAAAATTTTGGGGATGCGCCCTTTGTGGCTGATCGTCTTCACCCTGCCACGATCGCATCGTTTACGTTGTGTGCGCGTGGTATCCTCGATGCGGCTGGTCTTCCTGTGGGTATTAATGCTTTGCGGAATGATGCTGAGTCTGCGATCGGTATTGCGTATTCTGTGGGGGCTGAATTCGTTCGTGTGAATGTTCATACTGGTGTGGCAGCGACGGATCAGGGGATGATCGAGGGTAAAGCTGCGCAAACTCTGACTTTGCGTCGCACTTTGAATTCTTCTGTGCAGATATTTGCGGATGTTCATGTGAAGCATGCAACGCCAATCAGTCAGCCTGATCTTGGGCAGGCTGCTCGCGAAACCGCTTATCGCGGGGGTGCGGATGCGCTGATTGTGTCTGGGCCTGCGACTGGGATGCCGACGCGGCTGGATGATGTTGTTGCGGTGAAGAAGGCTGTCCCTGATCGCCCGGTGTTTGTTGGTAGTGGGGCTACGACTGATACTGTGCGGGCTTTACTGGATGTTGCTGACGGTGTGATTGTTGGGACGAGTCTTAAGGAACAGGGTGACATTTCCTCTCAGATTGATCTTGATCGGGCGCGTGCTTTTGTTCGAGCTGGTGTTGTTGTTTCGGCTGGTGATTGATGCGTTTTTCTGACGATCGTCCGGTTCTGCGTTTGCTTGGTGTTGCGGGTAGTTGTCGAGATCTATTGCCGTCGCTTGGGTGCAGGTGTACTGCTGAGCTGACTGCTCTTGTTGAGGATGCGCTTGGTGGTGTTCTTCGTGTGACTGCGGATGCGTCGCTGATTGAGGCTGATGAGGATCCTGAATGTGGTGGTCGTTTTGATGATGATGCTCGCATTGCTGAATTGAACGGTGTTTTTGGTGATGATCGTGTTGTGGCTGCTGTTGCGCTTCGTGGTGGGGCGTGGTTGTCGCGTCTGATGGATCGTGTTTCGTTTGATTTGCTTGACTGTCGGACGCGTCCGCTTGCGCTGGTTGGTTTCAGTGAGCTGACTCCGTTGCTGAATATTGCTGCTTCGCGTGGGAATGTTGTGGCGTGGCATGATATTACGCCTGGGTACATTCTTAGTGCGAGGCCTGGCGTTGCGGTTGATTCTCGTACTGCTTGTGGTGCTGGATCTTCTTCGTCTGCTGGAGGTTTCAGGGGGGACTCCCTTGCTTCGGAGGGGTTTGTTGCTGGATTTAAGCGGTGTTTTTCGGATTTGCTTGACATGTTTCGGGGTAGACCCAGTGAGCGTGTTGTGCGTGCGCGGTGGACTGGTGAGGCTGGTGCGATACCTGAGACTTTGAGTGTGGTTGGTGGTAATCTGTCGACGTTGCTGACTTTGCTGCCTGGTCCTGAATCTGAGGTGTTGCGTCCTGAAGGTCGTTGGTTATTGATTGAGGACGTGCGTGAGTCTCCGAACCGTCTTGATCGTATGCTCTCGCATTTGAGTGTTGGTGGTCAGCTTGGGCGATATTCGGGGATTCTGGTTGGATCGTTTGAGTATAAGCGTCGTAGTTGTGTTGATGGTCTGCTTGCCTGCCTTCGCTATCACCTTCGTGATTCTGCGGTTACCTTGCTCCTGACCAACGACATAGGGCATCATTGGCCCTGTTCACCACTACCCCTTGTGCATCGGGTGGATGTGGTTGCTGAAGAATGTGGTGTTTGGGATGAGGCTTGGCGGCGTGTATCTCTTCGCCCCCGATGGTCTGAGCTTGGTGTTTTCTGAGTGATTTTTGTCGGATTTTCTCCTGATGAGGCGGTTGGTCTCTGTGGATTGCGGCGTCTGCGTCCCAGGCGTCTGGCTGGCTGGGCGATCTGCTGCGTTGAGTGTCACGGTGTGTCATTTTCCGGTCCTGATGGGTTGTCAGCTTCCGTGAGTTCGCTTAGAGTGCCGTGCCGCGATGTTGCGATGTTGGCCATCGTGGTTGCCGGTGTCAGATGTGTGTTGCGCGTGCTGGTATCTGACGCGTGCTGGTTTCAGGTTGCGGGTGTGTGGGTCTGGTCAGTTGGGTTGTGTGTATTCAGTCAATCGGTAGGATCGGAGCATTGTGTTATGGCGAAACAAGCACTCAAGCGGTCTGATTTCAACGAGACCTACTCAGTTCACTCCTCAGTGAAGCATGCGCTTAAGAGCAAGCTTTTTTCGAAGGATGTTCAGGCGAGGCGTGCTGCTGAGAAGTTGCTGAAGTATCTTGAGAGTGACCGCTCGATCTACGGTCGCCAATGTCAGATGATCCGGATGATGGAAAAAGGTGCGACGATTGCTCAGCTTCGCAAGGGCTTGAACTGCTCTCGACGGACGGTATTTCGTTATTTTCTGGATCTGGAGTCTGCCGATGTGGACATCACGCTGGAGGGTGAACATTACAGCGTCGCCAAGGGCCTGCTCTCGCTGATATAGCGTTTTGCTGGTGCTGTAGTTTTGCTGGTGCTGCGGTGCTGCGGTGTTGTGGTGCTGATTTCTTGTTCTGCTGTATTTCTGCTCTATTGCTTCTTCCCTTTGTGCTGTGTTGCGTTTTTTTCCAGGAATTCGATTCCGATAAAATATTCTGTTCCGGATGGTGCGCAGTGGCGGACGATCGCTTCACCGTGGTAGGTTGCTTCCGGCTGGTGTATCGCGATTGGGAGTCGTAGTCCTGGTTCGAAAGGGCAGTCGCAAAACATCCCCATGCCATGTTCGTTTATGTCGTGGCATGTTGCGTCGATTTCGATTTCCTCGCCGTCCCGGGTTTTGGTCCAAATCTGCACGGGTCCGAGAAAAGGCCAGCGTGGAACGCGCCTTCGACATGCGCCCCTGCCCGTGCCTTCCGGCTGCCTTGATACGAGCAGTTTTGCGATGGATTCGCGGTTCAGTTCGATAAACTCGTTGTCATTGAGGCCTACGCCCATATTCATCAATTCTGTGTTCACAGCACACCCCGATCCGCTGAACTGTCGCCCTTGTCATACTTCACTCTTTCACGCCCCTTCGGAACTCATTCACGTCCCTCCGGAATTCTTTCACGTCTCTCCGGAATGACGGAATACTACCGAATGGACTATACGATTTGGGTGTGGGTGGGGCGCTCACATTTTGCGGAAATATTCAGGATATTGCGATGCCGGGGAAAGCGGGATATCTGGTGATTCAGGTGTTGTAATATCGGGCGTTCATTGCTGCTACAAATTGTGCGTCCGATTTTGATGCGCGTTCGTTGACGAGGGCGTTTGCGTCCTTGCCGAACGGGATTCTGGCGAAAGGTTTGTCGCCGTTGACTGCTTCTATGATTCCGTCGACCACTTCCATGGGGTCCTGTTTATCGGGCATTGCGATGCGGGCAGCCTCTGTCCAGCGTTGTCCTGCGTCGGCGTATGGTGAGTCCTTGTCTCCGAGTTTTGGCGAACGGATCGCAGATCTTGGTCCGAAGTCGGTGTCGTATGCGCCTGGTTCGATGAGGAGTACGCGCACGCCAAATGGGGAGACTTCATGGTAGAGGGCTTCGCTGAACCCTTCTACCGCCCATTTTGTAGCGTTGTAGAAGGCTGCTCTGGGAAACGAGACGCGTCCCGCGATGCTGCTGAGGTTTACGATGACGCCGCTTCGTTGTTTTCGCATGGCTGGGAGCATTGCCCGGGTGACGCTGAAGAGTCCTACGACATTCGTTTCGAGGTTACGTCGGTACTCTTCGATATCGCCTTCCTCGACCGTTGAGAAGTATCCGTATCCTGCGTTGTTTACGAGTACATCGATCTGGCCGAATTTTTCCTCTGCTGCGCGGGCAGCCTGGGTGACCATGTTCTCGTTCGTGACATCGAGGGGGCACTTGAGGAGTCTGGATTCGTCAGAGCATTTTATATCGGACAGGTGATCTGTATTGCGTGCTGTTGCTATGACTGATTCGCCGATGTCGAGCAGCTTTATTGAGAGTAATTTTCCAAACCCTGTGGAACAACCTGTTATAAACCATGTGCGTTTCATGCGTTTTTCCCGTTTATGCTGTCGGTGTTGGATTTTGTCAGCCCTGTGTTCTGTCAGTCCTGAATTCTGTCAGTTGTTGTCATTGTATCAGGCTGTGTCTCCGCCGGCGATCTGGAATGTGAGCTGCTCCAGGTGTACTGTGAGGTCGACTGAGGCGATTGCGCAGTCATTCGGCTGAATTGCGATCGGGGCGAAATTCAAGATTCCCTGCACACCGGCTGCTCGAATCTGGTCTGCGACTTCTTGTGCGGCGTCTGCTGGGACTGCCATGACCGCCAGGCGTGCGTCCATTTTCTTTACGATTCTTGCCATTTCGGACATTGGCTGGACGACCAGTGGTGTGTCGCCCCGTATGGTCTGTGCCACGATGCCGGGATCACTGTCAAACACCGCGACGAGGTGGAATCCTTTGTGTGCGAAGCCTCGATATGAGGCGAGTGCTCTGCCGAGATTTCCTGCGCCGACGAGCAGGATGTTCCACGGGCGATCTGTCCCGAGTATGCATCGGATGCGTGCGATCAATTCGTCGACTCTGTATCCGATTCCTGGGTGTCCGAACTGTCCGAAATGCGCCAGATCTTTTCTGACCTGTGCGTCCGTCATGCCGAGTGATTCTCCGAGCTGTCTGCTGGACACCGTTTTCTGGTCATTTGCCAGGATCGCATCGAGCTGGCGGAGGTAGAGGCTTAGCCTTCTGACGGCTGGTGTTGGGATGTTGTGTTGTGATTTGCTCATGCGTTCCCCTGCGGGATTTTTGTCGATTCTCGCAGCAAGCTGCTGTATTGCTCGCTCCGGGCTACGCTCCCCTGTATGTTGTGGCTGCAACCTGTGTATTCTCGCTGCAACCATTATGCTCTTGCTGCATGCAGTTATACAAGAGGTTGGCAAGATGTGTTTGATTATTTGCGGAGTGCGTGAATCGGTCAACTGAGTATCTTGTCAGTCGTTACGGGGGATTCGTGACAGTCTTGGCGGGGATGTGTCACGACGATCCGGCGGCGGTACGGTCATCGTTTGGAACGGCTCTGGTTGGGGGCGGTTGTGGTGCTTACGCCCTCACGTTCACATTTTTCAGCAAAACTGTCACGGACCCTCACAGGTGCTACAATCGTATATTCCTGGTGGAACCCTTGACAGGCGGCGATCTGATTCGGTACGGTCCCGTACCGGCTGATGTTGCACTTTAAGAGTAATGGTACGCATGCCCGGAATGTGAGTGTTGCCAGACGAATGTTGCTGATGGTGTTTTTCTGTGGTGACGATGACCCCCCATGCAGGAATAGAATTCATGGTTGAATTTCGCTCGATGTCTCGCTTTGTCCCCACTCTGAGTTCGGTCTGTTCTTGGCGTTGGTGTGTCATATTTTGTATTTTCGGTGTGACCGATGTTTGCGTGGTCCTTGGTCAGGATGCCGTTGCGCGTGATCCTGCGCTGGAGGAGCTTCGGAAGCGTATTCCGAGCGGAGCCAATGATGACGCGATCATCGATGGTTGGTTGCATGGGCTTATGGACCCTCTGGTTACCGGAACGGACGGTTCTGCTTCGAAATCGTTCCGGGAAGCGATTTCCGGAGTCAATAAGGCTTCTGACACAACGAGCGAGTTTCGCGCGCGTTTATCGCTCCGGTTTTCTGCGATCGCCAAGACGATGCTGGAGCAGGAACAAGCCATGGTTGACTCTGGCGCGATGTCCATCGTTCGTGCGCTGGTTGATATGGACCAGCCTGGTAGTGCGATGGCTTATGTGGCTGCTTTGAAGCATCCTGCGTCGTCGGTTCGCTACCTTGGGGTTCGTGGTCTGCTTTCGATGAGTGATACGTTGAACAGCGATGCAGCTTTGATGCGCAGCGTGATCGATGGCGTCCGGAAGTCGTGTTGTGGTGATGGCGGTAGTGGTGGTGGGGAGTCGAATGGTGTTGTGGCAGAGTGGGTGTATCGAATGCTTTCGAGTCTGAGCGTTCCCGAATCGATCGATGCGATGATTGCGGTATTTCAATCGCGTATTGCACTCTATCGAAACGGACAGTTGCTTGTGGACAGTGCCGAAGGTTCCGCTTGCGAGCTGTTGTCCTCTTCCAGCCTGTCTCAGGCCCAAAAGTCGCTGCTGGTGCGATCGTTGGCTGTTTTGCTGCGTCTTGATGTGGAGCGTTATACATCGCGTCAGTTTCCGCCGGATGAGCGGATTTTTGTGGAACGGCGTGTCATTGCGTGCGAATCCTTGCTGGAACGACTGGTGTCGCCTGCGAAAGGTGGTGATATTCGTGGGACCATTCAGTCAGGTGAAGCAGGCCTTGAGACAGCCATCCAGATCGAGCTGCTCGAGTGGATTGGCGATGATACGTCGGATGGTGTGTTGAATGAGGCTCCCTGGTCTGTTGCCAAGGGCGCTCCCTGACTGGGTTTATCTGCACCAGGCGGGGATTCACCTTCACCAAACTCACCTTCACCAGACAGGGTTCATCTGCACCAGATTTGTTGATCCGTTGCGTCTGGTTTTGTTGTATGAAGATCCGGCTGATGCAGCAGGTGTGTTTCATATCCGACTGATGTGGCAGGGGTGTGCCCTGGTGAATTCCTCGAGATTTCTGGCGTATTTCTGCACTGCTTTTGCGAGCGTTTCTGGGGATTCGTCGTCACGGTCGGGGTCTATCAAAGGGCCGCGCAGCTCGAAAGTGTAGCGAAATCCAGGTCGTGATATCATGAACCCCTGAAGGACGGGTGCCCCGCATCGCATGGCGATCTGCATGGGTCCGACCAGGAATGGTCGCACTTCGCGGAAAAACGTTGCATCTGCGGTCTTGAGGTGTTCGGATCGCAGGTGGCTGACGTCGATGGCGCTTCCTACGACGAAGTTGTCTTTGTAGCAACGGTACACATCGCGTGGGAAGCTGTTTGCGAAGAAATAGCGTACTGCATCCTTGTTTTTTTTCTGGTATTTGTCGAGTAGATACCTGCGTAATGCACCTTCTCTTGCATCACGAACGCCTGCGACGCGGTAGCCACTTGCGATCATGAGCGATCCGACGACGTGGTGGGCTCCGGTGTGCGAGAGTGCGACATATACGCCTTTTCCCTTGGCCATTGCGTCGTCGATGAGGTGTTTGTTTACCACCTCAAATCGCTGGAGAATTGTATCTGGTTCGAGTCGATCAAACGCGAGGTAGTGCATTTTGTCGCAACGGGTTCTGATGAAGAATCGCCGGGTTGCGCTGCGTCGTTGCGGTGCTGATGGGACTCGCCCGAGGATGTGTACCAGTTTTTTGGTGAACCGCCGCCGCCTCTTATAGTTGATCAGCCACTCAAGCGTTCCGAACTAAGTTCCGAATCGGTAGAGTCCGTCGAGTCCGATAATTCTTGCCATGAACCGAAGATGTGCGCGTGCCCATGCGAATGTGAATCGTTCCCAGGCTGACACCGCTCGCACGTTTGAAGGAGTGGTTTCGTGAATGTTGTCCACTAATTTCGAGATCATGACGCTTTTCGAGATTGTGATGACTGCATATGTGATGTCCTGTTCGTGCGAGAGGGTACCACAGCCGCGTGTGTTGGGCGAGTTGTTTTTGGGGGATGATCTGAAGATCGAATGCTGGAATGCCTTTGTGCTACCTGATCGTCATGAATGCGTGGCGATGTTGCGATACCATGGATTTTCCGCCGCGTTTTGATGTGTAGAGTGCTTCATCGGCAGCCTGGAGCAGCTCATCTGCGTTTTCCGGCCAGTGTTGCCCGGTGGTTGCGACCCCCGCGCTCATCGAGACCTTGCGTGAAACCTTCAATTGTCTGGCTCGCTGCCCGAACAGCTTAATCACTCTGTCTGCAAGTTCCATCGCCTCGTCAGCCGACGTGCCGAGCAGGATGGCTGCGAATTCGTCGCCGCCCAGGCGTAACCCTAAATCGCTCGCCCTCAATGTTCCCTTGAGCAATTGTCCGATAAAAACGAGCAATTCGTCACCCGCAGCATGCCCCAGTTCGTCGTTGAGTCCTTTGAAATTGTCGACATCAAACATCACAATGGTCATTGGTTCGCCAGAAATTCGATGCTCTGAGACGAGGGATTCGAGTCGGTCTTCGAGCAATCTTCGGTTTCCCAGCCTGGTGAGTGGATCGATCCATGCGTTTTTCTCCGCCTGCTTGAGCATGATTTCCACTTTTCGCGTTCTTGCCGCTACGCGTGCATCCATGGTTCGCTCCAGATGGCCGAAACGGGAGCGTGTGGAGTGCAGCTCTTCGAGGAGTCGATCCACGTTGGAGGCGAGTGCTCCGATCTGATCATTTCGCTCGAGGAGTGAGGCTGGCAGTGTTCTGCTGATGCCAGCCCGGGTTGCGTCTGTCAAAGCGTTTACGGGATCGAGCATGGTTCGCCTGACTTTGATTGCCGCGGCTGCGACCGCAGAACCAGTCGTTGTGATCGCGATGAGCAGTGCAATCCATACATCTGACCAGATGGATGGGGCGGTGGTGTCTAATCCCGTTATGATCGCTATGGTCTGTCCATCCGGACCCTGTCGGGCTGCATATCGTGTTTCGATCCGGCCGTCCGCAAACTCGGCCATTCCATAGCGGGCGCTTCTGTCGTCCATTCTGTCGTCCATTCTGTCGATCACTCTGTCGTCTGTGTTTTTGTCTTTTTCCGGTGGGATTTGATTCTGTGCTGTCTGAGGGAATGCATCGACAAGGGAGATTTTTACCCTCTTTAAGTCTTTCGGATATGCGTCCACGACCGCCCCCTGGTTGTCCAGCAGGAGTACAGCGAGAATATCTGTGCTGGTCATGAGTGACCACGCCCATCCTGTGAAGAATGAATCCTCGATTTCCTGGCTGACGGCTGGGATCTGGCGTTCTGAAGCTGTGTTTTTTGTCGTATGGCGATTGCTGATCTGCAGGGCAGCGAGTCCGGAATTGAGCATGGATTCAAGCTGGTGTTGCCGGGCTGTTTCTCTTGCATGGCGGACCGCGTAGACCTGGCTGACGACCCATGTGGCTGCTATGATTAAGGCTGTTGCGGTTAGCCATGTGTACAGCGGTTTTGCGATCTGCGCGGTGTTTTTTGAGCACGTTCCATGCTGGCGTCTGATTCTGCATTGTTGATCATTGTCCGAATTTTTCGTCATCTTGAGATGTTCATCGGTATCGCGAGCGCCACAGGCGAATTTGACGAAAAAATGTCTTGAAAGTTGTGGTAAATGCTGTAACTGTTGTTATATTAAGAGGTTATGCGGAAATTCTGGTGCGTTGCGTTGTTGAATTTTGTTGTTTGCGCCAAAGTTTCTTGCGGAGGACTTGTGAGGATGGGGCTGACGCGTAGGCTATGCGGTCTGGCGGGCGTGTTGGTCTGATAATGGGGCGCGAAATGAATCCAATTACTTACCTTGATTTTGAGAAGCCTCTCCTTCGTATCGAGGAAGATATCAATCTTCTCGAGCTTGAGCAGCAGCAGACGGGGCAGGATCTTTCAGGCGAAATCAAGCAGCAGCGTGCGCGGCTTGTCGCGAAGACGAAGCGTCTTTATTCACATCTGACGCCGTGGGAGACCGTGCTGGTTGCGCGTCATCCGCAGCGTCCGCTGATCACAGATCATATTCAGAATATTGTGACTGATTTTTGCGAGTTGCATGGTGATCGGCTTCATGGTGATGATCGGGCGATGATCACTGGTTTTGGTCGTATTGGCGGTCATAAGGTGATGATTGTTGGTCACAACAAGGGCAAGGATACCAAAGAGCGGGTTGCGTGTAATTTTGGTTGTGCGCATCCGGAGGGGTATCGGAAATCTCTTGAGAAGATGCGACTTGCTGCGAAATACAAGTTGCCAGTTGTTTGTATGATTGATACGCAGGGCGCGTTTCCGGGTGTTGGTGCGGAGGAACGTGGGATTTCTCACGCGATTGCCGTGAACATGATGGAGATGTCGCGTCTTGGGACGCCCATCATTTGTATTGTGATTGGTGAAGGTGGAAGCGGGGGGGCGCTTGGGATTGGGGTTGGTGATCGTGTTGCGGTTTTCCAGCATGGGTTTTATTCGGTCATCTCGGCTGAGGGTTGTGCTGCGATTCTGTGGAAGACGCATGAGCAGTGTGCCCGGGCGGCGTCTGCGCTCAAGTTTACGTCGAAGGATCTCATGAAGCTGGATATGATCGACGATGTCATCCCCGAGCCTCTTGGTGTAGCCCATCGTCATCCGCTTGAAGCGTCGCAGGCGCTGGAGAAGTATATTACGGACACGCTGCGCGAACTGAAGCGTCCCAAGATTGAAACATTGCTCAAGCGTCGGTACGATCGTTTCCGCAATATTGCGAGTTTCTTTGAGGCTCCCTCGGATACCGAGAAGGCCAAAAACGACAAGCCACGGGTCAAAAAATCTTCTGGTACGAAGGGTCGCGCCGGGTCGCGTTCCCGCTCGGGGACGCCTTCCCGCGAGGCAGCGTCATCTGGTCGTGTGGCGGAGTCCTCTTCTTCTCTGTCGACCAGTTCCGCGACTGGATCATCTGGATCGACTGGATCTGTGCGGCGCCGAACCAACGGATCCACCCCGTGATACGATCCACCCCGTGATACGATCCACCCCGTGTACACTGGCATTCTCACACTCTGACCACATGACCACTTGGGCCCCTGACACTCTGACGAGCGCGACGATAGATGCCACAGACGACACTGCTTGAACGACCTGCTCTGCTTGAACGACCGCCAGTCCGAGTCCGAATTGGTCGTACTTCTCTGGGAGAACCGATCGACGGCGTGCGTTTTGGCGACGTGTTCTCTGGTGAGAGGGTGTCTGCCGGTGACGGGTTCAATTCGACTCGTGGGCGGGTTTGTGCTGGTAGACGGGGTGGCGGGACACTGATTCTTGGGGGGATTCATGGCGATGAACCCAAGAGTGTTGATCTTTGTCGGCGACTGGTCGAGCGTCTGGAGTTTGCGTCGGAACCCGAGAGTGTGAGTGCATGTGTCGTCAGTGTTGTGAATCCTGATGGTTTTGGATCTCGGCGTCGGACCAACGCCTCTGGAATCGATCTGAACCGAAATTTTCCGACTCAGGACTGGGTGTCGGCCAAGCGGGGGACGCGGTACGACCCTGGTGCATTTCCGGCATCCGAGCCGGAAACGCGGGCGATCATTCACCTGATTGAGCGCATGGCGCCGTCGCTGGTGATTGCTGTTCACTCGATCAGCAAGGGGTTGTTCTGCAACAATTATGACGGACCGGCTGAGCCCATCGCCCGGCGTCTGGCGGGGTTGAATTCGTACCCTGTTACATCGACGATCGGGTATCCTACGCGGGGTAGTCTGGGGACGTGGGTTGGTGTTGAGCGTCGTATACCTATCGTGACGCTTGAGCTTCCCTCGCACCATTCTTCGAAGCGGACCTGGCGTGATAACGGGGATGCTCTCGTTGAACTCTGCCATCGTCATTCAATCCAGTATTGATCCTCCAATGCCCATCGGGCTGTTGAAAAGCTCATTGTGGCTGTTGAAAAAGCTCATTGCGGGTGGTGAGTCCTTGTGGACGCTTTGCTCTGCGTTGGTCAACATCGCTTTATCTGCCAAGTCCGTGATCTACTGTATGGGGTTGTGATTTTTCGCCGTGGTTTTTTGCCTGCTGGATCAGGTTTGTCGGCCTGCTGGTCCGGGCTTGCTCGTGGTTTCAGCTTGTGTGGCCCTTGCTCATATCGCTGGTCGTGCCTGCTGGTATCATTATCGGTCCACCCGTCTGTTTGCCGCTATTTGCGACTGATATTTTGCTTTGTTGCTAATCAGTGTTCCAGCCCATGACGATGCGGATATAGCATTGGGGTTAGTGCCCCAATCTTATAGGTTGTGTCGTTGTAGATGTACCTGTCATAACTCTTTGCCAGAAAGGGAATTTCTTGAGACGCCACACCGCAATAAGACGTGTTTTTCTTGTGCGTCGGGCTATGACGCTTGTTGAAGTGCTCGTCGTCATCATCGTACTTTCGATTATTGCGCTGGTTGTGGTTCCGGAATTTTCGAGTGCCACCACTGCAGGCCGGGATGCGACGCTCCGGTCGAATCTCAGGACCGCTCGAGCCCAGATTTCGCTGTACAAGATTGAGCACAATGACGCCTATCCGCCTTACGCGACGTTCACCAACGTCATGACACTGGCCAGTCAGGCGGATCATTCAACTGCGGCGATTGGAACCTCAGGTTATCCTTATGGTCCCTATTTTCGCTTGTTTCCGACGAATCCGTTCAACAATTTGACGACGCTTGCTGCCACCCTGACCGGTGCTACGGGTTGGACCTATAACGAAACGACAGGTGCATTTAACGCGAATGATGGAGCCCACGACACCTGGTAGTGTTTGAGGATGCGTCGACGTTGATCTTTCGTGGTTGCTGCGTCATGGATACTCGGTGTGACATGCTCCTGCTGCATGTTTCGCGGGGTTTGTTGTTTGCACTTCTCTCGTCTCATCATCTTCACTTTTCTCGTTCCATCGTTTTCATATCTCTCGCCCTATAATGTGATTGATGCGTGGTGACGGACTTTTTGGGACTCATTCCGATATCCGCACGCCAGTCTGCCGATAACTCAGCCAGGCGGAACAGGGATTCGATCAACGATATTAAAACGAGCCATGACAATGGATGCCATTTTGAAACATCTTTGGACAGGTATCGCTATGCAGGTGGTTGCGGTGTCTGCTGGCGTTGCGACATTGATGGCGGGGGGGACGGACGTGATCGCGCAGGATAACGTGGTCGCGCAGGATAATGTGATTGCTCAGGATCAGGTGTTGATGGAAGGTCAGGCAGGGGGGGGGGAGCAATCGCCTGTAGAGCGTCGTGCTGGGGGTGGGATTGACGTGCGGGCGTTTGATACTCGGCTTGCCGATCTGCTTCAGGAGATGGCGAAGGCTTCTGGTCGTTCGCTCGTTGTTGGGCCAGGGGTCGATGGTCATCGCGTCACTGTATCGCTCACGGATCTCACGCTCGAAGAAGTTCTGGGTGCTATTCTGCCCGGGACGCAGTGTGCTTTTCGGGATCGTGGGAAGTATATCGAGGTTGACAGCCTTGAGAGTTTTGCGGAACGAGAAGGGGTCGGGGTGGAGACACAAGTTCGTGTCGTTCGTCTTGAGTACGTTAATGCGCAGGATGTGGCTGAGATGATCACGCCGTTTCTTGGTGAGGGTGGTGTTGTTGTTGCAAGTCCGGAGGCTGGTCGTGGTATTGGGTCTGAGGGCGAAGATGCCGGCGGGAATTCTATGGCTGGTGATGATGTGCTGATTATTGAAGGTACGCCTGTGCGGCTGGACCAGCTTGAATCGATCATTGACGAGATTGATGTTCGTCCGATCCAGATACTTGTTGAGGCGACCATTCTGCGGTCTGCGCTGAATGATGATAATCAGCTTGGTGTTGATTTTAATTTTTTGGCTGGTGTTGATTTTGAAGCGATCAACAGTATCAGCAATGCGGGGCTTGATCTTGTGGGTGGGGATGTTCCCAGCAGTGAGTTCGACAGTGGTGTCATTGCGTTGCAGCAGACGGCGTCTGTCCCCATCACGGACGGGTTTACGTTTGGTCTTATCAAGAACAATGTGTCCGTTTTCATCCGTGCGCTGGAGCGTTTGAATGACACAGTTGTTCTTGCGAATCCGAAGATCATGACGCTTAACAAGCAGCGTGGTGCATTTATCGTCGGTCGTCGCGATGGGTTTCTGACGACCACTGTTACACAGACGGCTGCGATTCAGGCTGTTCAGTTTCTCGAAACAGGAACGCAGTTGAGTTTTCGCCCGTTTCTTCTTGGTGAGAATGAAGTTCGCATGGAAGTTCATGTGGAGGATTCAGCGGGTGGGTTGACGCCTGCTCAATTGCCGTTTGAGTCTACGACCGAGTCTACCACGAATATTATCATCGAAGATGGGCATACTATTTTGATCGCGGGCCTTTTTCGCAGCAGCGATGACATTTCTCGCAGTCAGACGCCTGGGGTTGGTGAAATACCCTGGATCGGTGGATTGTTCCGCCATCAGAACGACAAATCTGCGCGTGAGGAGGTCATCGTGCTTCTCACAGTCCATATCATTAAGAATCAGGATGAGTATGGTGCGATCGGTGCTGGAATGCTTGTTGAGGCTGAGCATGTACGCCTTGGTTTACGCGAGCGTATGCAGTGGTTTGGTCGTCAGCGGCTTGCGGATGCTCATATTGCCTCTGCAGTGCAGAATCTGGAGCGTGGAGAGCGCGATCGGGCGATCTTTCACACTCGGCTTGCTCGTTCTGCCAACCCCATGATGTCTGTAGGTCGGCGTCTGCAGAATCAGTTGCTCCATGGTCGTGACTGGATCGAGCCCAATCGGGAGCTTCGACAGTGGGTTGCCCGGCAGCTTAATGCTACGCCTTCCATCGACGAAGAAACGGGGCAGCCCATTGGGTTATCGACGGATCATTTTGAGTTTCGGATGCCGCGTGAGGAGGAGCAGTTTCAACATGATTCTCCCGCTGATGCTGTCTCGGAAGACGTAGAACTGGATGATGAGACTAATCATGAGTTACCCCAATAATCCTGATATACGCCGCTTGCTTTGTTTGAACATCATCATGCCGTTTCTGGTGGTGGGTGGGTGCCTCGAACCGCTCAGCGAGCGTCGTGAGGCCGTTCAAGCCGGGTGGCATGCGATGCGTCACGATGTGGCGTTTGATCTTGCCGTAGAAGCCTACGGTCATGGCGATCTTGTGCAGGCCCGTCGGAATCTTGTCGAGATTATGGAAGCCCAGCCGGAAAATGATGATGCGAGAATTCTGCTAGCACGCGTGTGCGTTGAGAGTGGGCAGGTTTCGGAGGCCTACAGACTTCTGGAAGTATATAATGGATCGAAAGTGGCTCCGCCTGAGGCGTTTTTTGTGTACGGGCTTGTTCTGGAGATTTCGCAGCAATACGCCGCCGCCGCGGACCATTATCGGAGGGCTGCCGACGCGAAACCTGAGCATTTTCCCTATGTGGCGGCTGCGACGGAAGCGTATCTCTCTGTCGGTGATGATATTTCGGCGCGTGAGGTGGTCGATGCGGCGAACTCTTATCAGCAGCCCTCGGCTGAGTGGTATTGCCTGAAAGCGGAACTGGTATACGCAGAGAATGATCTTCAGCAGGCTGTCACGCATTATGAGAGTGCGCGCCTTCTAAAGCCTGACCTTGCCGATCGACACGGGATCTTCATTGCGAGAACGCTTGCCTATCTCTATCGCGCTTTGTCGCGCCATGACGATGCGACGCGTCTTCTTGAAGATCTTGCGACTGCTACGGGTGATGCGCAGGACCGTGAGTTGCTTGCATGGTCCTGTCTTGCTCAGGGTCGGCTGGAGCGTGCATCTCATGTGATTGCGATGTTCAATGGCGAGGATGTTGATACGTTGACGCTTTGGTTGCAGGTGGCTAAGAGATATGCAGAGCACGATCAGTTCGAACAAGCCGAAATCTCTCTGATGCAAGCCAAGGCGATTGATGCCGACGACCCCGACGTGGTTTTGTTGGAATCGTATTTTGCTGCGCGAACTGGGGATGATCGCCAGGCTCGTGCGGCGATCGCCCATCTCGCACGAATCCACCCGGGGGATCCTCTTCTTCCGTCGTTGCGCGCGTATGTTGAGAACCCCGCCAGTCGCTGAAAGAGTGTGGCTTCTTCAAGATTGTGTGATGCCGCTATTGAAGCTATTTCATGTTGGCTGGTTGCCCTGCCAGGGTTGTCTCACCCTCTCGCTGCAATCCTGCAATTGCGCGTACGACTGTATCAGAACTGGGCCAGTTGCGGCCTTCCTTGACCTGGCCGCGTTGATTCAATTCATACTCTTTTGACGTTGCGTTTTGGGCACTGACGACTTTAATGGTTCGTCTGGTTGAACTGTTCGTTGCAGTTGCTTTGTCTTCCAGGTTGAGTAGGTCCGTTGCCTGGGTTGTTACGCTTGCGGATCGGTTGTGGAGTACTTTCGCAGTATCGCTTGCGTTGTTTCGGATGGATTGTGTTGTGGCAGTTGGCGGTGATCCGACTCCGTCAGAACCCGCAATGGCTATTACGGGTGGTTCCGCGATTGTAGTGGCTGGTGTGGTTGTCGCGTCGCCATACAGGCTGTTCAAGATCGCCACGATAGCGATCAAGCAGAAGGTAAGTCCAACAGCCACTGGGATGATTTTATTCGGTTTCATGGTTTTCCCGCCTGTGCTGAGTCCGTTCGCTGTAGCCGGCTATTTCACCAGACTAATGTTATGAAATCCGGTACATCCTGTACTCGGAACACAATTCATGTTCTTCGGAAGAGGCGTGGCAGTTTTGTGAAGAAAAACCGTCAATCCGCCAGGATCGCTCGATGATGATTCATGGCGGTTGTGGTGATGTGCGGGCGAGCGGTCATAACCCAGCCCTCGTGTTTTCCACTGTTTGCGGAGCAATGCTCTAAAGATATGAATCGTACATGATGCTGTAAGTGCTTGACTCAGCATCAATAACAACGATATGGGCCTGGCGGTTCAGGGTTCGCTACCCTGTGACCTGCCCCTTCCCTTGCTGCAGAAAATAAACTGTGGATGGATGGGGAAACGGGGTGAAGGTCAGTGATTGATTGTCATTGCTGTTATCCGGGAGTGGGTCATTTGAGTGAATTGGACGGATTCGGGAATGGCATGTGGCAGGGGGCGGTCTCGATTGGAAGGATGGTGTACTGGTGTCCTGCCATTTGTTGGGCGTGTTGTGTGGATCGGACAATATACGCTGGTCGTGTTGACAAAATCGAGTGGGCAAGATAGCGTTCCTGCACACGATTGCGGGGTAGAGCAGTTGGCAGCTCGTCGGGCTCATAACCCGGAGGTCGCTGGTTCGAGTCCAGTCCCCGCTATAAGGACCTAGAGATAACCTCGGCGTTTGTAGGGGTTTTTTCATGCGCTTACCGCACTGAAGCGACAGTTTAAGCTTGCGCGCTTTGAGCCCACGACGATTCCGATGCGATCCCAAAACAACCGACTGTTTATTGTTCCGGCTGGATTGTGACGTCGATTCGTTTGACGGATTCGAGGTTGGCACATGGGATCGGGCGGATGGAGAGTGTTGCGGTGTTCTCCTGCTTGTCGATGTGGACCCGCTCAATGCACTGGCGGAGGACGGTGAGCTTCTCCTGTGGTAGGCCTTGCCGGAGAGTGAACTCCAGGCTGGAGAGGAAATGCATCGCATCTGCAGCTGTGGCGGTGATCTCGGCTTGCGAGGTGGCGAGGCGGTCGAGCTCGTCGATACGGGATTCGAGCTGCTGTCGCTGCGCAGCCTTGCGGATCCGCTGTACACACAACTCAGCCTCGCTGACCAGACGACCGGTCATCTGCTCCACCGTCTGGGATCACGCGTTACCGCATTGGATTCGCGGATGGCCTTGCGGTCCCGCTCGATGGTGCGGTCCGATACCTTGAGGATCTCCGCAATCTCAGCGGTGGAATAGCCATCGTTGATCATGGTCATGACCACCTGACGGCGGCTTGTGGTGCCAATGCACTTGGGATCGAGTTGCCCGGACTGGATTTGTTTCATGAGGGCGAAGGTGCGTTCCTCGCCTGGACCTGAGGATATTGGATGGCCTGAATCAGGTATCGTTGGATCGCTCATGCCGTCACCTCGGTTTCGGCCGGGATCCTGTATCTGTCTGCCAGTTGGGATGGAACGTTCTCTTCGCCCACACAGTGAATCCACCGCCGGACGATGACATCGCAATATCGGGGGCTTATCACCAGCGCATAACAGCGGCGTTCGAGCTTCTCGGCTGCGATTAACTGCGATCCCGATCCACAGAACGGCTCATAACAGACGTCGCCACGCCGGGTATGCTGGCGGATGGGGATGGCGAAGAGCTCTACGGGCTTGCTGGTCGGATGCTCTGTTGGCTGGCCTACAGGGACCGTGGGGATCTGCCACACTGTCGGGAAAAAATCGCTGGCGATCCGGTCCGGCTGATGTGGTCTTACCCAGCCAAAGAAGCATGGCTAATGCTTCCAGGAGTACCAGGACCGTGTGAGGATGGGCCGATCCTTGGCCCAGATGATCTGTTGATGCACGAAGGCTCCGTACTTGTTCCAGGCAGCCTCTACCATGGCCTGTCGCCTGCTGGCGTGCCAGCAGTACCAGGCGGCGTTGGGCGCGATCGCTTCGTTGACAGCTACGCGACAGAACTTCTCGTAAAGCTTGGGATTCGCGGCGGGGTCGTCCCAGTAACTGTCAGACCAGTTCTTATTCTTGCTTTTGTTCTTCTTGCTGCCAGATTTTGAGCCGGGGTGGTTGGTGCCGTCGTAGCCCACGAGGTAGGGGGGAGGGGGCGATGTCACCTCAGCGATCTTCCTCAATACCAAAAGCGTGTTTCAATCCGCGCCCCCGTTAGGTCGCGCGGACACTATTGGCCGTTTATGTTCTGGAAACCCGAAAAATCGGTCAGATCGACATCGAGGTCATACTCGAAATCGAACGATTCGCAGCCTGCAACGTAAGGTCCAAGGACCATACCAGTGTAGCACGCCTGAAAGTGGGCCCAGTCGATCAGGTCGGGCTGACCGTCGCAGTCGAAACTGCCAACGCCGAACTCGTAAGCCCCCATATCCACGCGACCACATAGAACGCGAGCATGACCATCGAGATCTGTCACACCCGGTTCGAGTGGTGCGCTCGGATCTCCCGTGTCGATACTGGGTGAACCAGTCGTCAAACGCAGATCGCCATAGTCGTCATCATCCGTACCCCACACCTCATCCGGCCCGGGATCAGGGTTGCGGACGAAGACAGGATCATCCCCAATGTTCCCCTCACCAGCCAGCGTATCAAGCTCCTGGACGCAGCTGTGAGAAAGCGATGCCACACCACCGCTTATCTGGGCAGTTTCGCCCAGACCCCCCGAGTCGATGTTGCCCCAAAGTATACAGTTGTATAGCGTCGGGCTACTTCTGAGGCGATTGCACAGTCCGCCACCATTTTCGACTGCTGTGTTTCCATTGAATGTGCAGTTGGTCAGTACAGGGTTACTCGAGGATATATTGTACATCCCGCCGCCGCCAACGAATGTGCCTGCACCAGTAGCCTTGTTCACACTGAAAGTGCAGTTGGTCAATGTTGGGCTGCTCATATTGATATTGCACATTCCACCACCACTGGAGATGGTTGAGTTGCCGTGGAACATGCAACCATTCAACGTTGGGCTGCTCTTGTTGAAGTTAGCCATCCCGCTGCCACCAAATACGGCCGAGTTCTCGCTGAACGTGCAGTCGGTCAATGTTGGGCTACTCTTGTTTGTGTTGTACATCCCGCCGCCGTAGTCGTCTGCCGAGTTACCGGTAAAGGTACAGTTGTGCAGCGTTGGGCTGCTGCTGTCTATGTTGAACATACCGCACCCATTGTTCGCAGTATTCCCATGAAAGACACAGTTGTTCAAGGTCGGATTGCTGAAATTGTAATTATACATCGCCCCACCGTTATCGATAGCCATGTTATGACTGAAAGTGCAGTTGTCCAGAATGGGGCTACTACCGGAAAAATTGTACATCCCGCCACCTTCCAACGCCCAGTTTCCGTCGAAAGTGCAGTTGGTAAGTTTCGGGTTGCTCGAAAATAAGTTGAACATTCCACCCCCGACGTCACCATTTGACCTGTTATCGATAAATGTACAGTTGATCAGCGTCGGGCTGCTGAAATCGTTGAACATCCCGCCGCCATTGTTTCCGGATGAGTTCTCACTGAACATGCAATCGATTAGTGACGGACTGCTGAAATTGTTATTGTACAACCCACCACCTCTGAATGCAGTGTTCTCGAGGAATGTGCAATTTGTCAGTCTCGGACTACTAGAGGAACTGTTGTACATTCCGCCGCCGCCATCATGTGAGCCACCGCCATCAGCAGCGTTTCCGATGAATGCGCAATTGATTATCATCGGGCTTCCGGAGATGTTGTACATACCGCCACCAGAACCTTGCTATATTGTACCGCCATTGGCATTTCCGCCAGTG
>JAJRYY010000235.1 GCA_024275565.1 Planctomycetota bacterium | reverse complement strand
TGGCCTGCATCCCGACCGCTATGATCGGACTCACGTTTCAGGACGATTTCGAGGCTCAGTTCAGCTCACCCGCCAGCACCGGCTTCGGACTACTCGTCACAGGTTCGCTCCTCTTCGCAATCGGACGATTACCACGCCCCAACCGAGGATGGCGACGCTTCGGATGGTGGCGGGCGATCCTGGTAGGCATCGCTCAGGGAATGGCCATTCTACCCGGCATCTCAAGGAGCGGATCCACCATCTGCATCGCGCAATTCCTCGGCCTGAAACGACGATGGTCCGCAGAGTTCAGCTTCTTCATCGCAGCACCAGTGATCGCAGGAGCAGGCATCCTGAAGCTGCGAGAAACCATGCACTTACCCGCTGACGTTCTCAACACGATTGCCTGGGGTCCGATAATCGCAGGCACTGCCTGTGCGGCGATCTCAGGAGCATTGGCCTTGAAGCTGCTCATGCGGTTGGTGGTGGCCGATAAATTGCAGTATTTCTGCTACTACTGCTGGGCGGCAGGCGGCGTGGTACTGGTCATCCATTTCATGCCATAGTTTACAATAGTTTGCAATAGCACACGTCGCCCCACAAAGTCACAGGGGCTTTTTCATGCTAAGACAGAACCGGCTTGTGAGCATGTATGCAGCGATCCGATTGCTCAGCAGAATCCGCATCAACGAGCCAAGTCGATTGAACGTGGTCCAGCGAATGCGTGGCTGAACGTAACCCGCACGATTCAGAAGCTTGGCCCATGTGCTCGGCGACTGATGCAGATCCCATGTAATATGCGGCGCAAAGGGGCTTCGCCGCCCGATCAGACCGAAGAGGTTGTAACGTGAGCAATCGGTAATCACCAGATCGCCTCCGGGATTGGTCATATCGTACAATCGCCGAAACTGGGTGATATAAGTCTCACGGGCGTCATCGTCTTTGAGAATCCGCGTGCAGGCTTCCTCGTCCAGGTGGTTGATGGAATTGTGCAAGATCACCACGTCGAACGACTTGCCTTCCGGGTCAAAGTTTTGAAAGGTATTGTTCACGAGTGAAACATCTGGAAGATCCAGATCGGTCTGGATCGTCCGAAAAGTTTTGTTCATGCCATCTTTGGACCCGGAGGATTCGGGCTCCAGACAGATAACGCTCGAAGCACCAGCAGCCCCCGCGAAAAAGCTGATCGCGCCGATCCCACCGCCAATATCGATCACGCTTCGCTCGTCAAAATCAACCCTGTCGAACAGGAAATTCAGATAATTCCGCCAGTTCTCGCGACTCGAGCATAAAGACTGCTCCTCCATCGTGTCATAGTACTGCTCGATGCGTCTGGCATGACCCTGCTGCATGGTCCATTGCTCCACATATTATCCGCCGCCCGGTATCCGTTCTTCAACAAGCCGCCGGGCAACATACTCTCGAATCATCCCGACGCAAGCACCACCGTCTCGACCCTGTAGCGCAGTGACTTCGAATTGCTGACGTTTTTGTTTCCGAGCCGTGACCGTAAGGGAGCGGTTTTTCCAGGGTCCGCTCCCTTCAGATCTCCCGCATTGGTCGCCTTCAGGATCACTTCCCGGATAAACATCCATCTGCATGAGACACTACAATAGGATGTATCGCCAGACGCCAAGCACCAGCCACACACATTTTCCAGCCAAAACCCCAAACTCAGAAAACCACCCAGTCGCATACCCAAACTCAAAAAGCAGCCAAACTCAGAAAAGCAGCGAGTCGTCAGCTTCGGATGCGGTTGCATCTCTCGTCGCGGGGGATGGCGGGACATACGGAATCCCACGGTGCGCATAAGCTGCCGGCGTCGCCTGTCTGCCCGCACGCGTACGAATCACAAAACCGATCTGAAGCATGTAAGGTTCCACAACATCCTCAAGCGTGTCGCGCTCCTGACCCATAGTAGCAGCCAATGCCTCAATACCAGCCGGCCCACCGCTGTACACATGGATAAGTGCATCCAGGAACGACCGGTCCAGTTCATCCAGACCCATCGCATCGACCTGCTGGATATCCAGACCCAGATCCACAACATCCGGCGTCAACACACCCTTCGCGCGAACCTGTGCATAATCACGAACACGCTTGAGCAGACGATTCGCAACCCGGGGCGTACCCCTGCTCCGACACGCAATTCTCTCCACAGCATCCCCCTCAGCCGGGATATCAAGCTTGATGGCTGACCTTCGGAGGATTTCGGTAAGGTCGTCGACCTCGTAATATTCCATGTGGTAATGGTGCCCAAATCGATCACGCATAGCTGGCGACAGCAGACCCGCCCGCGTCGTAGCACCGATCAGGGTATATGGTTTCAGTGCGAAGTTGACAACGCGTCCACTGAGACCCCCCTCAATGGTGAAATCGACCCGGAAATCCTCCATGGCAGGGTAGAGAAACTCCTCGACCGGTTTGGGCAGACGGTGAATCTCGTCAATGAAGAGAATGTCCCCGGTTTCGAGTTGCGTCAGCATGGTGAGCAGGTCGGACTGCTTTCCGAGTGCAGGTCCGGATGTAACACGCAGGTTTCGCGTCCCCATCTCATTCCCGATAACATGGGCGAGCGTCGTCTTACCCAACCCGGGCGGACCATCCATAAGCACATGTTCGAGCGGTTCGCTGCGAAGCTTGGCCGCGTCGATCGCGATGTTGAGTTTCTCCAGAACCGCCCCCTGCCCAATCATCTCGGAGAGGGACTGGGGGCGCAGCGATTGACTGAAGATGTCCTCAGTCGCTCCACCAGACTGCCCGGATATAAGTCGTTCTCTAGCCATAAGTTGATACCCGTGATGGTGAACCGGACACTACAGAGCTGCACCAGATTTAACCTTGTAGGCAGCCCGTACCCAGTCTTCGGGCGTGGCAATGTCCTGAACCTCACTCGCAGCCTGAACCTCACTGGCAGCCTGTAACTCACTGGCAGCATGCTCAAGCCAGCGTTCCGCATCAGCCCGGACGTCGCCCAGTGCGACCATAACCGACAGCGCATCCTGCTGAGCATCGTTCCAGTTCGCCTCGACCACTTCGGATTCACCCGGCAAGGACAACGCAAGGTCCGCCACCTTACCCTTCAACTCCGCGACAATCACCTCGGCTGCCCTGGGTCCGATACCGGGGAGTCGCTTCAGCGCAGCAATATCACCCTGCTCGATATACATCGCAATACGACCCACCGGTTCCGCCAGCGCTTTCAACGCCTTCCGCCACCCCACATTCTTCACCGAAATGAAGCGCTTGAAAAAACGCTTGTCCTCCGCATTGACGAACCCGAGCAGTTGCGGCTCCATATGCCCACCACTCTGATTACCCTCGATAAAGAGCATCGTGTGGATCGTCACTTCGCGGTTCCGCTTTGGGGCCAACTCCGGAAAAACATACGCCGGGATGGCGATCGTGATCCCGATCCCGCCACGCTCGAGTACAACCGAGTCCTCAGCCACCTCCGAAAGCGTCCCCGTCACGTGACTGATCACCGCATTGCCTCCACTCCGATGCTTGCACTCGTATTCGTCTTCAGATCAGCAGCGCAGCATACCGCGATGGCGAGCGCGTCAGCCACGTCGTTCGGTTCGGGGATTTCCGTGAGGCCAAGTGTCGCTTTAATCGCACGCTGCATCTGCACTTTCGACGCCCAACCATTGCCCGTCAGATGCTTCTTGACCTGCGTCGCAGCGTAGCTTCGTACTTCAATGTCATGATGGGCGGCTGCTGCGAGTATGACACCGCGAGCGTGGCCCATGAGGATGGCTGTCCGAGGATGGGCGTAGTGTGCGTAGAGTTGTTCTACGCCGACGCAGCGGAGCGGAAATTGTTCAAGCAGCTCGGTGATGTCCTGGGAGAGTTGATGCAGTCGCTGGGGCAGGTCGGCCTGGGTATCCGTACGGCAGATGCCTGCATCACGGATGATGACGGGTGCGTTATCCGACACGCACAGGATAGCGTAGCCAGTGACGTGCAACCCGGGATCAATACCACAGACATCCATGCCCGACTCCTGAATGTGACTCACAACATCCGACCGATTCAGTACGCTCGTTAGCGTAGCCAGCCGATTCCTCAGCGACGCCAGCCGGTTCCGTCGGCGCGGTCTTCCAGCGTTACGCCTGCTTCGGTCAGGCGATCGCGGATCATGTCGGCGATCGCGAACTGCTTGGCATTTCGAGCTTCTGCTCGGGCAGCGATCAGAATATCCATCAGACTATCGACGATCTCATCGCCGCCGTCGCTGCCAGCACGCTTCGGCGCTTCCTGGAACAATCCGAGCAACCTGCCAAGGTCGGTCATGACCCGGGCAGACGCGTAGGCCATATCCTTGCCAGCCGCCTCGGTATCCGTACCAGCTTCCGTACCAGCTCCTGTATCCAGCTTGCAGTCTTCCATGAAGCGGTTGATGCGGTTGTTCAAATCGAACAGTGACGCAATCCCGGAAGCAGTGTTGAAATCCTCGTCCATCGCATCGTGGAAGGCTTTGATGTGAGCATCGACGTCAGATGCGAATTCACCGAAATCACCCTTATCGGACGCATCCCATTCCACGCCCACCGAACCGTCATAGTCGACGAATACCGCTTTGCCGCAAACCCGCTCGATTCGTTCGAAGGTTCGATGGAACGCCGACAAGCCCTTCTTTTTGCCCTCCAGCTCGCCGTCGGAGAATTCGATTGGCCGGCGATAATGTGTGCTGAGGATGAAGTAGCGGAGTTGCTCGCCGGTGTACTCACTGAGGAGGTTGCTCAGGGTCATTTTCTTGAGCGCGTCCTGCATTGAAGTGTCGCTTTTGCTGATTTTCTTGGTGTTGAACCGGGTCAGGCCGTGGTGCATCCAGTAGGTTGCGAAGGTGCAGCCGTTGGCGGTCTCGGACTGGGCGACTTCGTTTTCGTGGTGCGGGAAAATCAGGTCCATCCCGCCGCCGTGGATGTCGAACGTCTCGCCGAGGTAGCGCATGCTCATGGCTGAGCATTCGATATGCCAACCCGGTCGCCCCGAACCCCATGGCGAGTCGTATCGCACCTCGGCTGGCTCGTCCGGTTTGGCGGATTTCCAGAGTGCGAAATCGCTGGGGTTGCGTTTATCGGACCCTTCGATCACGCGCTGCCCTGCCTGGTCCTCCGGCTTGCGATTCGAGAGTTTGCCGTAGTCCTCATCTTTGGACACGTCGAAGTAGACATCGCCGGTATCACCACCGCCTGCTACATAGGCAGCGTCCTTGTCGATGAGCTTCTGGATGGTGTTGACGATGTCTCCGATGTGCTCGGAGGCTTTTGGCATTTCGTCGATCGAATCGACTCCCAGTTCTGCCATCGCGTCGAGGTACATTTTCGTTACGCGGTCTGCCAACTCGGGGACGGTGGTGTTCTGGGCTTCTGCCTCCTCGATCAGTTTATCGTCGACGTCGGTGATGTTGACGACGAAAGTGACCTTGAAACCGCGATGTACGAGGTATCGCTTGATGGAGTCGAAGATGATGGGTCCGACGGCGTGGCCTATGTGACTTGGCTTGTAGACGGTCGGTCCGCAGAGGTAGATTCCGACGTGCCCGGGTTTGACGGTCTCGAAATTCTCTTTTTTCCCGCTCAGGGTGTTGTAGATACGAATGGCCATGATGCTCGCTTGTCCAGTGACAGTACCCTTAAAAGTACTCTTGTCAGCATTCTTGTCAGTACACTTTTCCAAACCTCGGTGCGTATGATAGCGTCTCCGGGCTGGATGGGGTAGGTGTTCCGGGAGGTTGCGTTGATGCGGGGTGCGTGACAGTTTTGACGGGGATGCGTCACAACGATCCGGCGGAGCTTTGCATGTAGCCCAGCCAGTAGAGGTTGTGGTGCATGGGACGGCCACAGCCGAGGGCGGCTGTGCTACATACGCCCTCACGCTCACATCTCCGCCAAGACGGTCACGGACTCGTTGATGCGGGCGGAGCGTGTGGTGATTGCCATGTGGTGATGCGGCTGACCTATCCGCCACAGCTGGGGTAGCAAACCACCCGACAGCCATGTGGATGAGCAGAAATGCTGCGAGCCTCCTTGCTACATGCCTCCTTGCGGCGTGTCCCCTGGTAGTGAATCCCTTTGCTGCATGTCCCCTGGTAGTACGTCCCCTATACGCGACCATTTCCGACACCCCCTGTTTTCGTGCGGATACAACCATCCGCGGTCTGCCTACAGTCTACACCATGGGCCGGGAAAATCCAATGAAATCTCGATTTATTTTAGGAAATTGTATGGCCACGGGTGCCAGGGCGGTTTTTGGCGTTTGTATGGCGTTTTTGGCGTTTGTTGTCTGAGGAATTCGGAGACTTTTTTCATCCTGAGTGCTGTTTTCCTGTGCCTCCTGACCGGCTTCGACGATGTTCGCGCGATTCAGTGTCAGCGATCTTTTCCTCACCTCAGCCGTGCATGGGAGCGTCTCAGGACGGGTTGGGGTAGCTGTTCAGTGTCATTACCGCTTCCGAGGGGGGATTCCATACCGCTCAGCCCGGAATTGTCTCGATGAGACATCTGGTATCCTGTATGGTGGGAATGGTGGAGCAATTCCGGAGACTATGAGATGCTGAAAAAGATGATGTTGTCCGTGCTGTTGGTGATGCCCATCGTTAGTTGTAGCCCGCCATTTTATCGGGGATTCTCGTTGATCGAGATCACCGATGTTGCCACAGGTGATCCAGTCGTTGGAGCTGAGGTCGACGATCTCGGATCCGAGCTTCCTCGCACCGGATCGTTTGAGTTTCCGATTCCACTAGCCCCAAAACAAGCGTGCGGCGATCGGTTGTTGGCCGACGGCGCGGCGGGCGGCGGCGTGCGCAGCATCGACCGCTCGCCGTATTTTCGGGTCGATTACTCACCGTACTCAATAATCGAGTGACGATCGCCAAATTGT
>JAJRYY010000234.1 GCA_024275565.1 Planctomycetota bacterium | reverse complement strand
GGAAGGGTGATCGCGACGCCTGTTGGGACAGGCTCCGCTGCGCTCCGCCTGCCCCAACAGGCGATGGATGAGGAACAGAAACAGGTACCGACTCTCATAACCACTGGTACATAGATTGGGGGCAGGTCAACCCCATAGACGAGTCTTGCCGTCAAATCGAAGCCGCCAGAGGTCACCAAACTCTTCAAGTCTCAACTTCTTCAGCCGCTCCCTCGCTTCAGGAATTAGCTTGCTCATCTCTACTGGGTGGTCGCGAGATTTGATTTCTTCCCACGACATGCTTTCGTAGCTCTTGAGCTTTTTGGCGATTTCGAAAAATCGGGCGTGCGACTTGCATCCAGCACACCAGCGGCGTTCCCCATCAAAGAAAGTGAATGCAAAGCGGATTTTTCCTTGTGGCGGTGATGGGCTTCGGACAGTCTTAAGCGCGACAACTTTTTCGCGTCGCTTTGCTTTCTTATTTCCCATTACAAGGAGCTGTAGTATTCGGCCATTGACGCGAGGGAAATTTCCGTTTTGCCTCGTTCTCCGAGATCAAGCCCTTTTCGTGCATCTTTCCAAGGAGCTTCGGCGTGAGTTAGCTCGCTAAGCCAATAGGGAGACTTGTCACCGTAGTAGTCCAGTACTGCATTGAGTGTTTCCGTTTCCTCGGGACCAAAAACGCTGGAATCGCCTCGTCCGCGGAAAGTATCCGTGGTCACCTCAAACATCCCCTTGTGCTGCTTGTAGAGGTCGGGACACACCGGCCCATTGGCCCACGCCTCGATAGGTTCGCCAAATAAGGGCCTACCGTCCCATACAAGCGACCAAGCCTGGGCGTAGTAACAGAGTTTTTGCAGTTTCATTGCACTCAGCTTGCCCTGTTTAGAAAGCATGTAAAGTGCCACGTCAAACACGCTCTTAGTTTCCATATTACATCCCCGCAACCGAGCCAAAATCAACGACCTCCACACGGTAGTTTACCACACTCATATCGACATTTCAAACGCTAAATATAGATAAATAAAAGACTTACGGGTAGTGGTTACCGTATTTGCTCTTTGGATAGCGATGTTGATCTACACAGAAGACATCGGATAGCTAGGGATAGCATATCTAACATTTAGGATTGCATTCCGGATACGACAAGGTATAATAACAGCGTAAAGGAGAAACATTATGAACAATCAGCATCCAACTCGCACACCCCCGTACCTTTCGTATGTCACGTTTAAGAACACCATTCAAACGCTGGCGAGCGAAGGGGGGCTGCCGAGGCGAATCGATCGATCGGTGCTCATCACGCTAAGCGGCTCAGGCCAGAAGCAACTAATCGCAGCCCTTAAATTTTTTGGGTTGATCGATGAGGACGGCATACCATCGGATCAACTTGTCACTCTATCTCGCGCCAACGAAGAAGACTGGAAAGACTACCTGGGCGTACTCCTAAAAGAACATTACCCCAAGGAGATTGAACAATTAGGAGACGCGTCCCCCAAGACCCTGAGGGATAGTTTCGTAACCTCTTTCGATGGAATAGGCTCGTCGCTAGTTGAACCAGCCATCCGATTTCTGATAACTGCGGCGAAAGAGTCTGGTATCCCCGTTTCGGCGCACGTTGGAAAGCGACGCCCACGATCCACCAGCGCGATCAAACATACACTAAGAAAAGAGGTCCGACGCAGTGAGAACCCCCTAGAACCATCGCGCACGGCTGTCCAACAAGAAGATACACTCCAACGAGCACTACTCAGCAAATTCCCGGATTTCGATCCAACCTGGGGGCAAGAACAACAGCAAGCATGGTTTTCCGCCTATCAAAGGCTGTTGGACATGCATTCTGATACGAAGCCAGACCAACCCAAACAGGAGCTATGACAATATGTTCAGAAGAGTTGCTGCCTCCGCCGAAGCATGTGGCCGTCAGTCGGCAGGGGCCGAGATGCGATATAGAGTCACCGGGGGTGTCGAGCCTGATAACTTGGCCCCCGGCGGCAAGGCGGCCCACCCTTATTGAATGCGAAAACAAACTCTGCCGATGGCTGGAACCATCGATAAAATTGAAACTGTGCGAGAGAGACACAATACCCACCCGCGGCATTGTATGGCCCATTATGTCAAGCGACAAGGATTTTAGGCAGTGTCAACCAATTTCACAAGACAATCGCTTTGTACCATTTGTGACGAATGCCCGAATCCGCTAGGATCGCCCCATGCGGGCCTGCTGCGATATTGAACCATCGCCTCGCTCGCCCCAGCACAACGCGACGGCAGTGGCAATGGAAATATTTACAGGTATCGCGGTTTCTCCAGGAGTAGCCATCGCAGAGGTGGTGGTCTTTGACGCGGAGGAATTGCGCATACCGCAGCGGTCTGTCGCTAAAGTGGAGATTGATTCTGAGGTCATTCGGCTGGATGAGGCGATCACACGATCTGTGGCTGATCTGGATGTTCAGCACGCGACTGTCCGCGAGGAGCTGGGTCACGACGTTGCCGACGTTTTCAGCTGGCATAAGGGAGTTTTGCAGGATAAAGGGTTGCGTCGGAATATGGTGAAGTTGATCGAAGAGCGGTGTTATTCCGCTGCTTATGCTGCGTGTACTGTGATGCGGAACCAGCAGCGTCGATTTATGCAGATGAGCGATCCGCTGCTGGCTGAGCGTATCCGCGATGTTCAGGATATTGAGCGTCGTCTGCTGCGAAATATCCTTGGTGCTTCCGGTGAGGATTTGGCGCACCTTTCGCGTGAAATCATCCTGGTATCGCACGATCTGAGCACGTCCCAGACTGCCAGGCTTTCTACCACCAAGGTTGCAGGTGTTGCGCTTGATGTTGGTGGTCCTACCTCTCATACCGCCATTTTGCTGCGATCGTGGGGGAAACCGGCTGTTTTGGGGTTAAACAACCTTTCCGGTTCTGTGAGTGGTGGTGATACGGTCATCGTGGATGGCGTGAATCACCTGGTCATTGTGAACCCGGACGCTGCGAAGCTGAAGGAATATGAAGCCCGAAGGGACCGTTTCAGCCAGATCGCTGGTGAACTGGGTAATTTGCGTGATCTGCCATCCGTCACGCAGGATGGCGTTGAAGTTGAGTTATTGATCAATATTGAGTATCCAAAGGAGTCGGCTGCGGTTGCGAAGAAGGGTGCTGACGGGATCGGTCTTTATCGGACCGAATTTCTGTATCTGCGTGATAGCGAGCCTGATGAAGATGAGCAGTATCAGGCTTATAAGGACGCCATTGAGGGTGCTGGTGGTGCTCCGGTGACGATTCGGACGTTCGATCTTGGGGCAGATAAAGTCACACA
This sequence comes from Planctomycetota bacterium, assembly GCA_024275565.1. Lineage (GTDB taxonomy): Bacteria > Planctomycetota > Phycisphaerae > UBA1845 > UBA1845 > JAJRYY01. The sequence goes on along the minus strand of JAJRYY010000234.1, from coordinate 45,514 downwards.
GAGCAAGCGTTTTGAGCCTGAGCGGAACCCGATGCTGGGTAATCGATCGATCCGTTTCAGTCTTCAGAACCTTGAAATGTTCAAAATTCAGCTTCGTGCGATTTTGCGTGCGTCTGCTTCCGGTCCGTTGCGTGTGATGTTTCCGCTTCTGACGAGTCTGATTGAGCTTCGTCAGGCGAAAATGACGCTTCTGGACGCGATGGAGGATTTGGAGGAGTCTGGAATTGCCTTCAACCGAGATATTGAAGTCGGTATGATGATGGAAACGCCGGCCGCCGCGAGCCAGGCTAGGGAATTTACCCGAGAAGTTTCTTTTGTGAGCATTGGGACGAATGATCTGATACAGTATGTGTTGGCTGCTGACCGTGGTAATGAGCGTGTTGCGCGTTATTATTCAGCCAGTCACCCGGCGGTGATTCGCACGGTTCGTGATATTATCCGCACGTGTCGTCGTGCGTCAGTTGATTGCAGTTTGTGTGGAGAAATGGCTGGCGAGCCGATCTATACGTTATTGCTTCTTGGTCTTGGTCTTCGCAAGTTTTCCATGGCCCCGAATAATGTACCCGAGATCAAGAAGGTGATTCGCACCTGTACGCTGTCCAAGGCTGAGCGTGTTGCCAAGCGTGCTCTTTCGTTTGATACGGACACCCAGGTGACGAACTATTTGAGAAATGAGATGAAGAAGCTCCTGCCCGACGATCCGGTTTAGTTTAGGCCGGTTTAGCTTAGGCCGGATTGGTTTGGACTGGTTTAGATTTTTGCTGGTTTAAGGTTTTCTGGGTTGCGTCGGTTGATGCGGGAGATGGATACGAATTTTTGACAAGGGTACGTCGCGTTTTGCGGCGTGCGTTACAGAACGGAATTCTCTGAAGGTAGAAGGCGCAGGACAACCAGAAAAAATCCGTGGGGCGGTTGATTTTGCCGTAGATGGCGATCTTCGTTTTTTGTCCCATCAGGAGATGCTTCGTGTATTCGTACGGGCTTGCGTAAGAGCTGCGCTCCCGGTGCGCTATACTGAAGGGTTCAATCAGCGGCCTCGGATATCTCTTCCGCTGCCCCGCCCCGTCGGATTGACGTCTGACGCGGAGCGCATGATCGTTGAGCTGTCTGAAGACATTTCTGCGGAACGGTTGTCAAGCCTTCTTACTGAGCAAATGCCCAACGGCGTCACCATTCAACAAGCCCACATGCTGGGACCTGCAGATACAGCCCGACCGCTCCGGTCCAGATACCGGATTGGTTTGGGTGGTTTCGACCGGGACGTGCTGACACGTCGCGCGTCGGAGCTACTGCGCTTTGCACCGATTCCGTACGATCGCTACGTACATAAGGAAGGTCGAAGCGTGCGTCTGGATCTGCGCCCGTATCTGGACTCAATCGACGTCGCACCTGACGGCGTGTACTTCACGATTCATGTGACTGGCGGAGGATCAGCCCGTCCCTCGGAAGTATGCGATTTGCTTGGCTTTGGAGAGGAGCATGTGAACCATTTGATCCGACGCCTGGAGGTAGTATGGCAGTAGAACCTAACGTAGACGCGACCGATTCTGGGACCATTGGAACGGCAGCGGAGAAGCCTGTGAAGCGCCGCGCCACGACACGGAAGAAAGCCAAGCGGGTGACAGCGAAATCCGGAACCAAATCCGCTTCGGGTAATGCGCGTCTTCCCGACCCTGTGGTTGCAGATGATGTCGATGGGAATGTGAAGGTCGACGAGCTTCCGAAGAACGTGAAAACGTCGAAGCGCGCGAAGTCGGTTCGGAAATCGACCCGTACGCGTCGGCCTGCGTCTGAGAAGAAGACACGGACCGATAAGAAACCCCTGCCGGGGCAGGATGCTCAGTCTGATCAGAACATCCAGTCTGAGCAGGATGCCCCGCTTGAACCGAAAGCCCCCCCCGAGAAGGTGGCGAAGTCAGAAAAGAAGGCCCTGGGTGGTAAAAAATCCCTGGCTGACAAGAAAGCTGCGCCCGAGAAAAAAGCTGTATCTGAGAAAAAAACTGTATCTGAGAAAAAAACTGCGTCTGCGAAGAAGTCGTCAGCCAAACGAAAATCTCGCTCCGGGAAGAAGCTCCACGATGAGGAGACGCCGGTCACTACGGTTGCGGTCCAGCCGACCGTCGAAGATGTGACCCCTGAGGCAGGTGGTGATCCTGATGATTTCGCGGCTGGTATCGAACCGAGGGCTGTATCCGGTGCTGACGGTGAGACCAAGGCGCCGACCAGGCATCGACGATCCCGCACGAAATCGACCCGTACGAAGGCGAAGTCGGAGCAGCGTCCCTCAGCCAAAGAGAAGGATTCGCCGGATAAGGATTTGCCGGATGGTGATTCTCAGGATGGGGATGTTCAGGATCTGGAATCGCGGGGCGGTGATTCTCGGGGTAGGGATTCTCGGGATGGTGATTCTCGGGATCGGGATGTTCAGGATCGGGAAACGCGGGAGAAAGATTCTCGTGGTAAGGATTCTCGCGAAAAGGCGTCCCCGGGAGACAGCGACGAGGCTGAGCATACCGAGCCGAAGAAGTCCCAATCCCGTGGTGGTCGTTCCAGGGGTACGCGGAAGCGTGGGGCTGAATCGCGATCTTCCAGTCCCCAGTCGGACGATCGGAAGTCCTCGTCGTCTGGAACGTCTCGGCGTGGCAAAAGCTCGTCGGCCAAGGCATCGGGAACCAAGTCATCAGGTACCAGGTCTTCGGCGAGCAAGTCTTCTGGGACGAGGTCTTCTGGAACGAGGAGCGGTTCTGATAAGAAGCAGGATTCATCGGCAGCCCGGTGGATGGTGATTAACGCGTCATCCGAGGATGAATGTCGTATTGCCGTTCTGCAGAACAACCGTCTTGAGGAGTTTTTCGTCGAGCGTCAGAGTTCTGTCTCACATGTTGGGAATATTTACAAGGGTATTGTGACCAATGTTGAGGCTGGGATTCAGGCGGCGTTCATCGACTTTGGTTTGCCTAAGCATGGATTCCTGCATATTTCCGACATTCAGCCGCAATATTTTGGCGAGAAATATTCCGAGCCGGAGAGTGTTGGGCAGAAGATTCCGCGTCGCGACAGGCCTCCGATTCAGGAGTGCTTCCGCCGTGGTCAGGAAGTGATTGTCCAGGTTACCAAGGAGGGTCTTGGTACCAAAGGGCCGACGCTGACGACGTACCTCTCTATCCCCGGTCGGTTTATCGTGATGATGCCTGGGATGTCGAAGCTTGGTGTATCGCGGCGTATCGAGGATGAAGATGTGCGTCGTAAGATGCGTGACATTCTCAACGAGCTGAAACTACCTGGTGGCAAGGGTTTTATTCTCCGGACGGCTGGCGAAAACCAGAACAAGCGTGAGTTGCAGCGTGACCTGAATTATCTGCAGCGGTTGTGGAAGATGGTGACCAATCGTGCCCGGCAGACCACCGCTCCTTCCGAGCTTTACCGCGAGTCGGATCTTGTCGTGCGCACGATCCGCGATGTGTTCACGGCAGACTTTGACCGGATCATCCTCGATTCGCCCTCGACTGCGGAGCGTGTGCGTGAGTTTCTGGAAATCGCCATGCCCCGGATGCGTGACGATGTTGTCCAGCTATACGATTCGCCTGTTCCGATCTTCCATAACTACCATATTGAGGATCAGCTTGAGGCCATTCACTCGCGTCATGTACCGTTGATGACGGGTGGGAGCCTGGTGATTGAATCTACCGAGGCGATGGTCACGATCGACGTGAACAGTGGGAAGTTGCGCAGCAATACGGACGAGGAGGAGACTGCCTATCAGACCAATGTTGATGCTGCCAAGGAGATTGCCCGTCAACTGCGTCTTCGCGATCTGGGTGGGTTGATCGTCTGCGACTTCATCGACATGCGTTATGACCGTCATCGTCGGGCGATTGAGAAGATATTGCGTGATGATCTCAAGGTGCATAAGGAGCGTGCCCATCTGTTGCGTATGAGTCGGTTCGGGCTGATCGAGATGACTCGCCAGCGTCGTGGTCCGTCGATCAAGCGCGGTATTTATTCTGACTGTCCGCATTGCAAGGGAAGCGGGCTGGTGAAGACGCCTGAATCGATGACGCTGCATGTGATGCGGAATATTCAGATGGCGATCCACCGCGAGGATGTGTCCAAACTGGTCGTAACGGTCGCGAGCGATGTGGCTGACAGTTTGCAAAATCGCAAACGGGCGACGCTCCACAAGATGGAGCAGGATTCATCCCGCACGATTGTGATCCGAAGCAACGCCACTTACGCGTGGGATCAGCAGGATTACACGGCTGAGGATAACCGTGGGCGGCTGTTCAAGCTTTACACTGAGGCGGAATCGCGGACGGAATCACGGCGTCCCTCTGGTCGAGGCGGTCGTGGGCGTTCCTGATGTAATGCGGGCTGGCCTGATGTAAAACCGGGCCTGGTCTGACGTAGAGTGGGTCTGGAATCCTGTGGTGCGGCGACCCCTCGCGCTGCCATGGCGCTATCGGTAGCGTTTCGGTGCGTCGGCTGCTGGCGTTTTGGACTTGCGATTCTGAAGACTGAGTGCTTCGCGGGCCTGCCGTGTCAGCGGGTCGATTGTCGCGTTCGATTCCAGTTCCTGGTCAGCCGCCTTCTGGTCAGCCAACGCCTGCTCAGGGTCGGCCAACGCCTCAAGTCGGATTTTCGCGGCTGGGTCTTTGGTCAACGACAGCGCCATGATCGAGAGTTTGGCGAGGTTGTGGTAGAGCGTTTTACCTTCCATGGCGGCGTAGGACCACTGGATGTTGCGGTGTTGCCACGCCGCCGGGTCCGTGCCTTCAATCAACCAGTCACGCGCGACTCCGGTGTCGTCGTGGTCGATCAAACGTCCCAGCGCGAGGATGGATTCGACGGCTTCGATGTATTCGGCGGCTGACAGCTCTCCGACCGGATCGAGTACGTTGGTGATGAGCCTTGGACACAGCTCGGCCTCGCCAGCCAGCCCCAGGACGCGTATCGCATTGCAACGGACGTAACCTGGTGCGGTGTCGAGAATCTGCCTTAGATGGGTGATGGCTTGCGGTCTCAGATTGCGTGCATAGGCACTCGGGACGCCGGACAGGTAGCGTTTTGTGACCATGCGATCGACCCAGGATTCGATGGTCTCGTCCTCGGCGCGATGCAGGAATTGTGGCGATTTTGACATGCTCGGTGATGTGGTATTTTGAGCGGTACGCGCCAGTCCGAAAACTGGTGTTGGTGTGAGGAATGCTGTTCGCTCCGCTTCGTTGACTGCGTTTGTGTTCACCTCGAACGCGTGCATCAGGTTTCGCGCACATTCGTCTCGATGCCCCAGTCCTTGAACGTGACCCCACTCATGTGCCCAGACGTCGGTATCTGCAACCGTGGTGATCACCAGCGTCCCGCCGGATAATGCGCACCCCACGATGACCGTCATATCGTTGGGATCTGTAATACCGCAGACCCCGACCATGAGGTTCACAATTTTGACGTCGAACGGTAATGCGAACAACTGCGTCAGTACGTCCTCACTTGTGACCACTGCTGCACCGACATCGAAGGTGTCCATTGCTCCGGAACGAACGAACGTGACGCCGGTTTCAATGTCCGCACATTCGGTGTGCAGGTTACGCAATATCTCTCCGGATTTGTCGAGTTGGGAATCGACCTGCGATTCCGTGTAGGCCTCGTCGACATGCCGTGCAACCGTCATGGTGAACTCGAACGTTGCGTTGGCTGCGATATCCTCGCCGGCAGCGGTATTGGGGTTGTTGTCGCAAAAGTTGGCAAATGTAACTTCATCGAAATCGGAACAACCATCGCCATCGGTATCAATGGGGTTTGTGGGCGTGTCGGCTGCGTTCATCGGATCCGACCCGGGGACGGCGTTGGCTTCCTCGAAATCTGTGAAACCATCGCCGTCGCTATCCTCGGTCATGCTGAAATTTCCGGATCCGCCACCCTCATCGCCACCCGCAGCACCCGTGCCCCCCTCCGGGGTCTCACCATCGTTGGCGCCATCGCCAGCTTCGTTCGTACCGTTGCCAGCTCCACCGTTGGTATCACCATTCGCATCGCCACCAGCATCACCGCCGCCAGCGTCAGATCCTCCACCCCCGTCTGCCTGAGTCCCGCCATCGGCAGCATCCGCGTTTCCACCCGTGTTGCCACCAGCGTCGGTATTATCGGTCCCGCCACCAACGTTCTGAGTGCCCGCTACCGGTCCGGGGCAGCCAACCATCATCGCAACTATCGCCGTCATACACAGCGTCCATACGCCAAGCCATCGTTGTTTGCGTCGTAACATCGGTTGCTCCCAGCCAAACAGGTATAGAGTTCGCGTGGAAGTTGTATCGGAACAACTGGAGCGTGGATCAAGGGAAACGGGGATCGGATCTGGGGTGAGAACCGCTGTTTGAGGCAATAAATAAACGGGTGGGGTGTCCCAGTTTATCCATGGACAAACTGTGTGGTCGCGACACCAAAGTCGCTCCGCGATTGAAGCAACTCCACCCGTGGGATGCAGATTTGTACGATGACATCATGCTCACGGTGCAACGCTGATACGATGCGCCGCTCACTTCACGGAGCGATCACACGTTCAACGTGGGAAACCTCCGGATGCAGGGATTCAGGAAGCAATCAGGCTGTCCGCCTCGACCAACCACTGGTCTGACATTCCTGGCGTGAGCATTTGTGGCATATCTGGGTTATATTTCCCAGAATGCAGTAACAACCGTGTCGTGGACTTCGGGAACCCGCAACATTTTCTATGTATTTTCCTGTCATCCCCGCGTGGGCAGGATAAGTAATATGTAAGAAATGGTATGGACAATTCTTTCCAAATCACCCCTATCAAGGGCTGCGAAGCGCGGAATACCCAGGTGGACGCCGGAATCGCCCGGAATATCGGTCCCTGGTCCGGGCTGTCGTCGCTTCACTCGGAAATCTGAAAATACTCGTTCATTTCGCTATATGTTTTTCCGAGAGACTACAAGTTGAAGGTTCATTATCGGGAGGACGAGCCATGAGTACGACCATCATATCGCATTTCGGACTGGGTCGGCATCATCATCGCTTCCGCCACGCAAACGCACATGTCCGCTGGAAACCAGATCGTCTCTGGTGGGTCATGTGTTCCACCGCAATGTTTCTGATCGCATTGGCGATGCTCTGCCTGCGACTGACATGGTGGTAGGTAACTACGTGGCAGTTGTGGGGTCATATCGACTGTCGTTGAAATGACAGCAGTGAAGTCATTCACCTTTGCATCCCGGCGGATCAACGCCAGGGTGTATCCTTGGGGATTGGAAACGGATTGAGCGGGTCCACCGGAGGCGGTTCCGGTTCTGCCAGCGGACCCAGATCATCGCTCCGCGCCAAGATCACTTCGTAACCGTAATCCAGACCCTGGCGTCGGATGACCAGGTAGACCGGCTCGCCGGCTGGTAGCATGTAAATCGTCTGGACGAGATGGGTGATATTTTTGACGTCTTTTCCGTTGGCCTGAATGATCGCATCGCCGGGTCTGATCCCGACGTCTTTCACCGGAGATGGATCTGCGATCGCGTTGACCACAAGTTGATTCGACTTCCGATCCTGCCGTGTCGAAACGCCAAGCCAACCCCGGTAGAATGATGTTCCGGTCTTCAATGCCCGCACGACTTCCTCGACGCGTTCGCGATGCACCGCAAATCCGATGCCCGCATCATAGAACTCGACACCCGCCAGCTCGCCCGGACGCTGCGCCATCGGGACACAAATACCAAGCACGCGCCCTTCAAGATCGACCAGCGGTCCGCCATAACTGGCTGGCGAGAGCTTCGCATCCGTCTGCAACGCATTGCCCATCATGCGGTGCATTGCACTCACCACACCCACGGTGACGGATGGTTCAGCGCCGCCGAATCCACGCCCCAGCGCGATCGCCCACTGCCCGATCCGAATGTCATCCACCGGTGCCCACGTCGGCGTCGGTAAACCCGTCGCATCGACCTTCAGCAGCGCGAGTTTCCGCACCTTGTCGCGTGCGATCAGTTTTGCGACGTACTGCCGACCGTCTGCCAGGTGGACCGTGATATGGGACGGATCGCGGACGAAGTTGAAGCTGCTCGTCAGGATGTAACCATCGGAATCGTAGATGATCCCGGTGGTAGGGCCGTCTGCCACCAGGAACCCCGACCCCAGCGTATCGCGGAACGGGTTCGGCGCGGGCTTTGCGTCCGGGAGGCCATCCTCGTCAGCATCGGTATCGTCACCGGAACCGGCTGTCGCGCTGTCGCTTGGCTGAGCACCACCGATCGTCTCGATGCGAACCACAGAGGGCTTGATTGTTTCGACCGCATTGCGAAATGCCAGCTGCTGTGCGTGTGGTAAATCATCGGAGGAGGCTTGCACTTGTGTCGCTGTCATGACGAGCATACCCATGACCACCCGGACGCTGAGCATCAATCGCCCTCGTGCTTCGTCAAGCCTGAAACGAGGAATACATAGCCACAATCGGGTGCGACTGGCGGCTTGTCCGTCATTGCCGCCACAAACACACTGGCGGACAAGCCGCCAGTTGCACCCATCCTTCGAAGGTTGATAGAGTACCAGCTTCATTCTCGCGGCTCCTCTGGAATGAGCGACAGGTTGTGCAGTTTTTCATCTCGAATGACGACGATATCCACCTTGTCTCCGGGCTTGTATTCCCGCATGATCGCGTGAAACGTCTGACTGTCGCGCACGCTTCGACCCGCAATCGACACAATGAGATCATCCTTTCGCAACCCTGCCTTTTTAGCAGGAGAGCGACGCTTCACGCGATCCACATACACAAGGTTCTTCTGATACCCCATCTCGAACAGCTTGATCCCATGGTAGGGTTCAACCTTCTCAATCGTTGCAACGTCCTCTTCACTCCCCTGCTCTGTCACAGATCGAACGTAGTCCATGACCGTTTCCACGGGCAGGGCGTAGTTCAGATTTGTATGCGTCCTCTTTGATTCCACAACGCGACCGACCAGGCCTATCCATTCGCCGTCCAGATTCACCAGGGGTCCGCCGGGGGCTCCGGGATTGCTTGTGATGGCGTCGATGACCAGGACTTCGCCGCGATATGGAAAATCCCGGGTCTTGCGTCGTGCGTCCAGATGGGTCCGCGTGCTGAACACGCCGACTGTGACTGAAATCGGCTCTGCCCCCTGGGACACTTTGAACGGATTTCCGGCGGCCAGCACCCACGCACCCGGATACATTGCATGTGAATCGCCCGGCGTAAAATATGTGAACGTGTCCGCTCCAATCGGGTCGCCCACGATACGATTCCCGCGCCGGTCATACTCGGACCTTGGTTTCATCTGCAACAGGGCAAGCTGGAGTTCCTCACTCATGTCCAGCATGTCCGCACCATATACAGTGCCATCATGTGTCACGACTCGAAGATTCTCGGAATCCAGGAGCAGCGAAAACGTCGTCACCACAAGTCCATCGCCCGAAATCAGCGTTCCTGTTCCGTACCCGGCAGACAGTCCTGCTTTCAGGCCGTAAACCTTCACCACCCGTGTCGAGACTGCGTCGATGGCTTGGTCGAAACCACCGCCAGCCTCTGAAACAGAACCGACAGCCGCCACGACCATTAAGGCTAATTCCAGAACCCGCCTCACCGCGTCCACTCCAAATCTTCAAGCGACTCCTCATACCTCAACCGCTCGCCACGAACCCGCCACCGCGCAGGCCAGTTCACCGCGCCTGCGACACTGTCAAACGAACGATAATCGCTGAGAACGATCTCTACGGAGGTCCCGCTCGGAATGTCCGTCGCCACCAGTCGAGCGGGCAGATGCGTCTCCAGATCAAACGCAATATGCAGTGTCACGTCCTCCGACAGCGGAAGCTCGATCGCCTCAAGCATCTGCTCATGCGTGACTTTTCCATCCCCGTCGATCGGCACCAGCGCGTCACTGCCCACATGCTTCGCCCCGTGCTGACTCAACGATTCTGCACGCTCAAACAGCTTCCAGCGTATCGCCCGCCCCGCCAGCATCGCCAGCGATTCCTCAGTCGATAGCTCGATATCCCGACCGCCTTCCACCGCGATGAACCCGTCTCCGCGTGATACAATCGTCCGCACCACCTTGCCCGAATCATCCAACCGTTCCCGCGTAATACCCTCCTTCACCTTATCGGTCACGCGATATTGACTCACACGCCCGCGACCATCTGTCCGCGTCGCCCGCCATGTCCAGGACGCCGGACGATCCCCAGACCGCTCACCCCCTGATGCTGAAAACGCACCCCCCAGAACCGCTTCCTGCCCCGCCCGCATCACCGTCAGCATCGCGTCACGATTTGCACCTTCCGCGACCCGGTACTGCCCGCGAATCGGAGGCAACACCGCTTCCAGACGGATCACCCGATGCTCCACGCGATCCTGAGCAGCATACGTCACCGGCACGGGCCAATCCGCCGGATACGTTCCGATCCGACTCGCGAATTCATTGGCAGAATCGATCTCCTCGCCCCCGAACCGAACCAGACGATTCCCCACGCGTATCCCCGCATCCCACGCAGGTGAATCCTCATAAATCTCGTTGAAAATAACCCGGTCAATATCGTCCACCACCGTCGCAGCCAGCGTCCCATGCTTCCCCATCAGCCCCGCTCGCAACGTCGGTATGAACCGTCGAATCTGATCCATCGCAATCGCGTATCCCAACCCGACATTGAACCGACCACGCGCGAATCGGTGCATCTCAGCCGATATCCGACCGTTGATCCCAATCACACGACCATCCGCATCGAACAGAGGACCACCCGAATTCCCAGGGTTCACGGCCGCGTCTGTCTGAATGCAATCGGTATACACCAGCGTTTCCGACTCGCCCTGATAGCGATGGATCCCCGTGACAATGCCCGTCGTAATCGTCGGCGTGAAATCGACGGCCAATATGAACGGATTCCCCGCAACAATCACCGGATCGCCCACGCCCACACCGCTCGATTCACCCAGCTCGGCGAACGGGAATCGATCCTTCCCCTTCAACCGGAACATCGCCACATCGCCCGTAATATCCACCCCCAGAACTTCCATCTCATACAGCACGCCGTCGCTCAGACCACCATACCCCTTCCGATCCGCCATCATCTTCATCACAACGTGGTAATTCGTCAGCCCATACCCCCGCTCATCTACCAGCACGCCCGATCCCAGACCAGTCTTGCTGCCGTCGTGAATGGCGACGACCTATGGCGAAATCCGCTCAATCACCTCGACGCGATGGGCTTCGTCAGCACGCACCAGCTTCAAGGCTTCGTCGAGAGAACCACCCCCCGAAGCGCCCTGCCCCAGAACGTCATTCGCCAATCCTGCAAAAATGACAAACAGTGGCACTATAAATGAGAGTTTCATCATTGTTCCACGCCCGGAGCAGGTCGAATCAACCGCGCATCACACCAGTCAGCCTGATCGCCAAGCTCCATCGCGTCTGCCATCTCTACCAGCAGCGTCAATCGCCGAACACCGCGTATATCAACCCGTATCAATTGCCCACGCGTACCACCCGTCACCGTCCCGCTATCGAACAACTCCGCACCATCTCCCAGCACCTTGAACACCACGCTCCCATGCGGACGCACCGAATCATCAATCCCGATCATGGCTGCAAACGTCTCATAATCACCACCAATCGCAAACTCGATCTCACTGCGACTATGCGACCCGATCCCACGCGCATACAGCTTACCATCCAGCACCAACGGACCGTTCGCCGCATTCAAGTCAAATTTTGCAGCCATCGGATCGAGCAACAACCCGGTCGCCTCCTGGCGTACCGGCGTCATCTCGCTCAGATATGCAACACGATCACTGTCAAAATGAATACCCCGCACCCCATCAAGCGGGATCGACAGATGCTCAGCAAACGGCGTCTCAACCTCAACGCGATCCGCAGAACCGCCCAATATACGCCCCGGCAACAGCGAACCATCAGCCATCTCAAGTTTCGACCCCCACGACCGATCATCCGACACACCCGTCCCAAACACGATCGCCACCACCTGATCCAGCTTGAACCGACGCTCCTTGCGGTTGTACCAGATCCGACCACCCTTCGGCCCTAACCCGAGCAGACCACCACGGATATTCCCAAGCTGCCCGTCACGAACCGTGATCAAAATATCTTTGCCCGCAAGACGATTCGCACGAAACTCATCAAACATCGCACGCCCGCCAACCGGCGTTTTCTCACCACCGAACCATATCCCCGACAGCGACGAAAATGGCATCGTAACGCCACCCTCAACCCCGTCATCTTCTTTTTTCTCACGACCACCACCGAACGACAATTCCGCAACAATCGCTTCATCCGCCTCACGCAACATCGTTCCAGACACATGGCCGCCAGCGTCAAAGTAAAACGCCTGCTGCCTATCACGATCACGCACGCGACGATCCGCAGGTAATTTCATCCCAGAAAAACGCAACGAGCGAAGCGCATGAAAAGACGTCTCCGAAGACACACCATCAACCACAACGCTCACGCCCGATTCCGTCGCACCCGCAAACACACCCCGCACCCGGGATCCGTCAATCCGCTCAACCTCAACGCGCGGACCACCCGCCATGATGGTCCCGCAGAACCCACCCATCACAAACAATACCGTTAGCACCACCATCCGACGCAACATCTAAGGTTCCTTCGACAGTTCCTGATAATACTGTTCCACAAGCGACCGATAGCGCGACGTAAAACTGTCACGCAACGACTGCAAGATCCGCTTCCGCTCAGAAGCTGGCATCGCACCCCACGCCTCACCCGGTTTTGCCTGACGCGTCGTACGCAAATAACCCTCCTGAGCAGAACCACCCGGCAGTTGAGAATCCTGCATCGGAGACTGTGGCTGACTCTGACCCTTCCCACTCCCAGACCCACCACCACTGCTCGAACTCTGCTCGTTATCCTCAGCCTCCTCGATCAGCGCATCCAGAAGATCAATCGCACGCTGCTGCTGATCCTGCACACGATCTCCCGTATCAGAATTCCCCAACCGACGGGCTGCATACACCATCAAATCCGTCACATCACCAATCTTATCCGGCTCGCGACGACCTAGCTCTGCAAGCATCTGACGCGCAGTCACCCGCAATCGACTCGCAGCCTCCGGATACCGCTCGATCATCGTCCGCAGCGTCCGACCCGCCTCAGAATAATGCAACGTCTGAAGCTCCGCATACCCCTTGATATACAGCATCTCCGCCGCAAAATAGGTGTGAAGGTCCAACGCATTCTCATCCGCAACAAGCGGCGTCACCTGCTCCAAAGCTTCCTCAAGCTTGTCCTGCTCAGCAAGACTCTTCACCACAAACGCACGGGCATTGGCAGCCACAAACGGATCGTCACCACCAGCAGCCTTCTTCATCTCCGAAATCACTTTCGGATAATCCTCTGCATCATAAGCATCAAGACCCTGCAGAAACGGTGGCGACAACAACGCCATCGCCTCGATCAAAAAATCACTCGCAGACTCATCACCACGATCACGCGCCTCTTTCGACACAATCTCCTTCGTCTTCGCAGGAATCGACTTGCTATACTGCACATGATCGAGAAACGCACGAAGCACCTCATCATCATCCGACGCAAAAACCGGCGACACAAAAAGCAAAGAGAACACCACAGCAGTGACACTAATCCGAAACCGTGCTTGCGAGGAACCTTTCCGGAAGCGTGAGGCTCCTGCCGAACCGCATACAAGAGAAGCGTAACGATTCCGCCGAAAACCAATTCGGAAATACCACTCTCCAATTCGAGGGTGCCACTGGCGGCTTGTCCGCCAGTGTGCTTTTCGAAGGAACTGCCGGAGCATCATGACAAACGACGATCCAATTCCGCCAATCACGTCACACATTGTTCCTGTTCTGGGAGTCAACATTACCCACCCTCCTCCAACCGGCGCATCTCCGCCGCAATCTCAGCAATATCACGCTGCCGCTGCGTCAATTTCCCAATCGCATCACGAATATCCTCAAGCGACTCTGCCTCCGCCGCCCGAGCATCGTCAATCACATCCGTCCGCTTGTGAACGCGAACCTGCTGAGCGCGAAGCAGCTTCAACTCCGCAGACGGAGGCAGCAACGGCTGATCTTCATCGGACGGAGGACTCTGCTGACCCTGCTGCTGCTGATCTTCCATCTCCTTCTGTGCCTTCTCAATCGCACCGATCAACTCCTCCAGCGTCGATGCAATCTCATCCTCCAGCGTCTGCGTCAAAATCCCGACATTCACCTTCTGCAATCGCTCGGACACCGTATACATATCCTCGGAAAGCTGCCGCAAAATCGACGGAAAAACAACCGTACTCCCCTCCTCATCCAAAACATGCAGGCAGGTCGCAGCATCATGACCAAGACTTTTCTGACCATCTGCAAGCTCAGCCACACGCAAATACTCCGCACGCTTAAAAGCATCAACACCAATAGCGTGTACGTCGACCGTCCCCTTGTTGATGTCCAACTGAGCAATCAACATCGCACGGAAGCGACCCTCAAGGTCACGCAAAACCTCCTCCTGCTCCTCCTGTCGAAGCTGACGAAGCGCTTCCTCAATCTCAGCCATCGCATCCTGCAACTCAGCCAATGCCTCATCCTGATCCTCAGTGGCCTCCCGCAACGATTCCCCGTCAAGATCCTCGATCGCCTCATCCATCTGATCCTCTGCCCGCTCAACCTGCTCCTGACCAGGCGTGGATGGCTGATCCTGCTGACCACCATCCTGTTGGCCACCCTGCTGTCCACCTTGCTCGCCACCTTGTTGTCCACCCTGCTGACCACCCTGTTCCCCACCTTGCTGTCCGCCCTGTTGACCGCCCTGCTCCCCACCCTGTTCACCCCCTTGCTGACCACCCTGCTCTCCGCCTTGCTCGCCCCCCTGTTCTCCACCCTGCTCACCCCCCTGTTCCCCACCTTGCTCACCGCTTTTCTGGCTGCCCATCTGCTCAGCCAGCTTCTTCGCCTGCTCGGAGACCTTCCGCTGCGCCTCAGCCAACTGCTCCGGCTGAGAATCCGCCTCCAGATTCTTCAAAACCTCCTCAAGCTTCTGACGCGCACGACGCAAATCCTCAGCAGCCTTCTTCTGATCCTCAACCGCCGACTCCCTGTCCCCATCAGCCAGCTTCTCCTCAGCACTCCCCATAGCCTCAGCCGCAGACTCTATATCCGAAGACGCCGACGACTCACCACCCTGCCCCTCACCACCACC
The DNA here is from genome assembly GCA_024275565.1 of Planctomycetota bacterium. Lineage (GTDB taxonomy): Bacteria > Planctomycetota > Phycisphaerae > UBA1845 > UBA1845 > JAJRYY01. The sequence continues at coordinate 30,320 of JAJRYY010000234.1, read as the reverse complement.
CTGCCCTTCACCCTGACCATCTTGCCCGGACGGAGATCCACCCTGCGACCCAACCTCCAGATTCTGCACATCCTCAGCCAACCGCTCCGCAGAACCCCCAATCTCACCCTGCCTGTCAGCAAGTGCATCCGACTTGGCGCCATCAGCTTTCCCAGATTCCCCTGATTTCCCATCTTCTCCAGTTTCACCGGCTTCGCCAGCCTGAGTCGCCTTCTGAACAGCAGCCTGCCGCTCCAGCAACTCATTCACACGCTCGATCGCCTGCCTCAGAGCAGCCGCACGCTTCCCACCATCCGCAGTATTCCCAGTCTTGTCCCGCAAGTCCTCCTGACTCTCAATTAGATCATTCAGTTGGCCCTTTAATTCTTCAAGCCTCGCCACCTCCTGCTGCCGGGCTTCCTCATCGCTGCTCCGCTCTGTCAGCGTCTCCAGAAGCGCCTCGAAATCCTTCAACAGCTTCCCCTGAGTCTCGGTAGCCTCCTGCAAGCGCGATCCATCCCGCAAAGATTCCAGCAGCGAATCAACCCGGTCCCGAACGCCAAGCTCACCCGTCCTCTTCAAAGCCAGCGCTAGTTTGTCCGCGTTCTCCGGCTCATCCTCAAGAAGTGTTTCACGCAGGCGAAACATCCGATCCTCCAACCGCGCAAGCCGATCCCGGATCATCTCCTGCTTGGCAACCAGCGGATTCACAAGCCCATCCCCGGACGAATCCCCTGAAGGAACATCCGCAGCTTCCTGAGCAGCAAGAATCGAGACCATCGACCCCACCAAACCAATCGCGAGCAATATCACTGTACGAGACATGGATCCAAGTACCTCACTGCCGGGGACACGCTGCTTGCAGGGCGGACTTCGCCCGCCGTCCTGCTATCATAACGTTTCGTCACTTTATTGGCGTTTTTTTTCCAGGCCGTAACCCGAAGGCGACAAATGCAGGAGCCTGAAGGGAGCGGACACCAGAGAAACAGCTCCATTCAATTTGGGCAGGTCCCATCCGCCGTCCCTTCGAATAACCCGATAATATAAGCTCTACCATCGCATTCACCAAACGCTCCGGGAGAGTGAATGTGGCTTATCTCAGACAGGGTGGGGCTTCCGCCGATGCGGGTCTGACCGAATTGATGGCCACAAAGCTGCCCTGTATGCCCCAGCAGGACTTGCAGTGAGAATGGAATGCGTCCCCCATCCCAGTCGGACAAAAAGGCAGGCAGGAACAAATCGAAATCTTGCAAATCAGCATCGGCGTCCTGATCGAGATCGGCAAACGTGGCATGTTTGATGCGGGTGATGCACAGGTTCGGCTGACCGCCGTGGTGCGTTTCTGATGTGTGTTGAGATTGGCGATGACTTGCTATAATCCCCGGTTATGAACGAGCATAATACGCACAAACATAGCAAGCCCGTCACGCTTCGTCTCAGCGGGCAGCGACTGACCCTGGTTGATCTCGAATCGCTCTTCGGGCGACCCGTCCACTTGGAAATTGACGATGCGGTCTGGTCGCGTATAGAAGCCTCGCGGCGGATCGTCGAGCAGATTGTGGCTGGCGGTGAGACGGTTTATGGTGTGAATACCGGTTTTGGGCACCTGTGCAACAAGCACATTGACCTGGCTGACCTGGATACACTGCAACACAATCTGATACGCTCCCATGCGGTGGGCGTGGGTGAATCGACGCCGGACGATATTGTCCGGTTCATGCTGCTGCTGAAAATCCTCGGTCTTTCGCAGGGGCATAGTGGTGTCACGCGCAGAACCGTCGAAACGCTCGTCAACATGCTCAACCATGACATACTGCCCATCGTCCCCAGGCAGGGGTCGCTTGGAGCCAGTGGCGATCTTGCTCCTTTGGCGCACCTTGTGCTTCCGCTCATTGGCGAGGGCAGGGTTCGATTTCAGGGTGAAGTGCGACCAGCTGCCGACGTCTTTGCTCAATGCGATATTCCCACGATCACGCTTGGCGCCAAGGAAGGACTTGCCCTCATCAATGGGACGCAGTTCATGAGCGCTTATGCGGTGGCTATTCTTGTTCGCTCTCGCCATGCTGCAAAACATGCTGATATTGTTGCATCGATGTCGCTTGATGCGCTGCGTGGTAGCATCAAACCGTTCGATCCGCGTCTGCACGAGCTTCGCCCGCATCCCGGTGCGATCAGCGTGGCGCGGAATTTTCGCGCGATGATGGCTGACAGCGAAATCCTCGAATCCCACAAGCATTGCACAAAAGTACAAGACCCCTATTCGCTGCGTTGCGTCCCGCAGGTCCACGGTGCATCCCGCGACGTCATTCAGCACGCGACCGATATTGTCGAACGTGAGATCAACTCGGTCACGGACAACCCCGTCATTTTCGAAGACGGGTCAGCCATCAGTGGTGGAAATTTCCACGGGCAGTCTCTTGCATATGCTCTGGACTACCTTGCGATCGGGTTGGCTGAGTTTTCCAGTATCTCCGAACGCCGGACCTATCTCCTGCTCAGTGGTCACGATGAACTTCCTGTTCTGCTCATGAAAAATACCGGGCTGAACAGTGGTTTTATGCTTCCACATTACACGTCGGCTGCTCTGGTGAGCGAAGGGAAGATTCTCGCCCATCCCGCCAGCGTCGACAGCATCCCCACGTCGCTCGGGCAGGAGGACCATGTGAGTATGGGTGCGACGGCTGCGACCAAAGCGTGGCTGGTGATGAACAGTCTCGAAACGGTACTCGCGATCGAGCAGATGTGCGCGGCGCAGGCGTTGGACTATCGCCTGCCGCTCAAAGCAGGGGTAGGCCCGCGTGCTGCCCACAACACAATCCGTCAGGCGATCCCCCATACTGAAGAGGACCATAATTTCGGTGATGATATCGCGACAAGCCTGGCGCTCCTGCGATCGCAGTCGATTGTTGAAGCTGTGATGATGGATGTCGGTCCACTGTAGGGTCCGCTGTGCGGACCATCCGGCATGGGCGTTGCGATGTGGAATGGTCCGCACAGCGGACCCTACCTTTCGCGATTCACACCATTCCTAATATGAAGCACTTGCTGGTACAATGAACACCGCTGAGTATACAGTCAGACATCTACGCCAAGGAGAATACAACATGACAATCACAAACCAAGCTCGAACCGTCCGGGCACCGCGCGGGATGGAGCTGTCCTGCAAATCGTGGCTGACCGAAGCGCCGATGCGGATGCTCATGAACAACCTCGATCCCGAGGTGGCTGAGAAACCGGATGAACTGATTGTCTACGGCGGGAGTGGGAAGGCTGCCCGGTCATGGGCGGATTTCGACCGGATTGTGGCTGCCCTGAAAAAACTCGAAGTCGATGAAACGCTTCTGGTGCAGTCTGGTCGGGCGGTTGGCGTGGCAAAAACTCATCCCGATGCACCACGCGTCCTCATCAGCAACTCGATGCTCGTACCGCACTGGGCAAACTGGAACGAATTTCGACGTCTGGAAGCTGCGGGTCTCACCATGTTCGGGCAAATGACAGCCGGTAGCTGGATCTACATCGGTACGCAGGGGATTTTGCAGGGGACCTACGAGACCTTCGGTGCTTGTGCGCGGGAGCATTTTGATGGTTCGCTCAGGGGCAAGCTTGTGGTCACTGGCGGACTTGGCGGGATGGGCGGTGCTCAGCCACTGTCGGTCACGATGAACGGCGGCGTGTGTCTGGCCGTCGAAATCGATCCGCGAAGCGTGAAACGCCGGATTGACACGCGGTATTGTGATCAGTCCACGAGCGATCTCGACGAGGCGATTGGTTGGTGTCAGGAAGCGTGTGCTTCGGGTACGCCGCTGTCTGTCGCGCTGGTTGCGAATGTGGCTGATGTGTTGAAGGAACTCATCAAGCGAAACATCACGCCCGACGTCCTCACGGATCAGACCTCTGCCCATGATGCGTTGACCGGATACTATCCGACCGGGATATCGTTTGAAGAGGCTTGCGCCCTGCGCGAATCCGACCCGAAGAGATACATCAAAGAGTCCATGCGCACGATGGGCGAACATGTGATATCCATGCTCGAATTACAGAAACGCGGTGCTGTCACCTTCGATTATGGGAACAACCTTCGTGGCCAGGCGATCGAAGTCGGGGTGGACAATGCGTTCGATATCATCGGATTTGTACCTGCCTACATCCGCCCGCTCTTCTGCGAAGGGTTGGGACCCTTCCGCTGGGTCGCACTCTCTGGTGATCCGAAGGATATCGCCCGTACAGACAGGGCGGTCCTTGAGACCTTCCCGGAAAATGAGCATCTGTGTCGGTGGATACGGATGGCTGGCGAGCAGATCGCGTTTCAGGGGCTGCCCTCACGCATCTGCTGGCTGGGGTATGGCGAGCGGGCGAAGATGGGTCGCGTGTTCAACGAACTTGTCGCCAGCGGTGAGGTGTCCGCTCCGATCGTCATTGGTAGAGATCATCTCGATTGCGGGTCCGTTGCGAGTCCGAACCGTGAGACCGAGGGCATGAAGGACGGGTCCGACGCGATCGCGGATTGGCCAATTCTGAACGCGCTGCTGAACACTGCCTGTGGTGCGACGTGGGTCAGTGTGCATCATGGTGGGGGAGTGGGCATTGGGTATGCCATCCACGCCGGGCAGGTGATAGTCGCCGATGGTTCGGAGGAAGCTGGCCGTCGATTGGAGCGGGTTCTGACGGCTGACCCCGCGATGGGGATCTTTCGCCATGTGGATGCGGGTTATGAAAAAGCAAGCGAGGTAGCGAAGGATCGCGGCGTCGTCATCCCAGACTGACCCCGGGTACGGAGCGAGGGGCACACAGGGGCGCATAACGAACATGAACCAAGCATCTGAACATTGCATAAAAAAAAGCGAAGCACCGGGAGGTGCTCCGCCTTTGACCCGGAAAAAGGAGGGCGAAAACCGGGTCGAGACAGCTTCCACCCGTGAATATACACGGTCAGAAAGTGACATGCAACCTTTTTAGACCGAAAAATGAATGGGTTTCTGTCGGAATTCCCGTAACCGGCGTTATTGGACCAATAATTAAGGAGTTTCGCGCGCGCCCGTCTTCGGATAGGGAGAATACCTTATTGGGTAGTGAATGGGTAGCGGGATTGGGTAACGGGTAGAATTTCGGGTTCGTGGGATCGGTAGTTTTCGGACGTGAGACATCAATCCTGTTTTGGTTTGGGTTTCCGTTTCATGAGGTAGACTTCCCGCCCCTTGGCGCGGTATCTGACTTCGTCCATGTAGGCTTTCATGAGCATGATTCCGCGGCCGTTGGGGAGTGAGATGCGTTCGGGGTGGGTTGGATCGGGGATGTCTTCGGGCTGAAATCCTGGTCCGTCGTCCCTGACGATGATGACGACGCGTTCATCGCTGACGTGGTATCGGACGGTGATGGATTTGGAATCGTCGTTCTGATTTCCGTGTTTGACGGCGTTGGTCATCGCCTCTTCAAGTGCGAGTTTAATTGCGAACATTGACTCTTTACAATACTGGCAACACTTGATGTCGTTTAGAATCTGTTTTTCGGGGGTTTTTGCGTCCTTGAGGGTACTTTTGACGCGGATTTCGCGGTAGTCATCTTCGTTTTCGCGATGTGCGTCTTCGTTTTTCGGGTCAGGTCGCGTCATAGGATCAAGTCGCATCATAGGGTGCGTGGAGCCGCTGTTGCTTCTTCTCCGTCGTATGAACCGTGCTCGCGGATGTACTGTTGCCCACCCACCCCCGGGTCGGGCTGATCTGCCTCCGCTCAAAAGGCAGCTTGTGCCTCGGCCGTATCTTCATGGATATCGAACAATTTGTTCAACCGCGTGATCTTGAAGACCTCGTAAATCTGCGGATTGATGTTGGACAGTTTGAGCTTGCCCTTGCCCTCTTTGACGTGCTTGTCCAGCGTGATGAGCATGCCGAGTGCAGCGGACGACAGGTGCTCGACGTTGCTGAAATTCAGCAGGAGTCGGATGGGTTTGTGGGTGTCTGCGAGGGTTTGCAGCTCGCCGCCCAGCTCGTTGATGGATAGTTCGTCGAGTATTTTGCGATCGCAAAACTCGACGACGAAGACGTCCTCGTTCTGGACGACGGTAATGTGGGAATCGGCCGTAGCCATTTTGGAAAGCTCCTGATACGCCACGAGGGATTCAACACCCCATCTGGGGTTCAAAACGCCATATAAGCATAGCATTGTAATCGCCGCCCGTCGAATCTAAAGCATAAAAGAGCGATTCGCCTGAGGTGGGGGGGTGAAATTTTGGGGTGGAAACGACTTTGTGGGGTTTGGTACAATGCCGGTGGCTAGTCAGTTTCCGAGGGGTGCGTGACAGTTTTGGCGGGGATGTATCACAACGATCCGGCGGAGCTTTGCATGTAGCCCAGCCGCCCCCGGCTGTTATCCCACAGCCGGTTAGAGGTTGTGGTGCATGTAACGGCCACAGCCGGGGGCGGCTGTGCTACATACGCACTCACGTTCACATTTCCGCCAAAACTGTCACGGACCCCACGCGGTTGGGAGCGCCTGTGTTGTTTGTGCTTCGGGCGTATGATTGCAACTTGTGTCTGGGGGATGATGAAGTGCTGGACAGGCTGCAGGATTGCGCCGTGTAGAGTGTGCAGACGATCAATGGATCCTCTATGTCTAAAGACATCATCGGCTCCCCCATGTCTGAAGACATGGGCCACCCTGCCTGCATTGGATCGACATGGGCCACCCTACATTGGATTGACTTGGGGTACCCCGCATTGGATAGACATGGGGTCCCCTATACGGGATATGGGTTGTTCTTTCCTTGATCGGTCAGTCGATGCGGTCGCGGATGAGGGTGAAGGCCTCTGCGGCCTGGTAGCCTACTACGCTGCCACGCCATCGGGCGAGGGCTTCTACTGCTTCCAATGATCGAGCATCGGGCGATGGGTGGACCTGGGAGGTGTATTTTTTCATGGCAGTGAGTTTGTCTGCCAGCGTATCCGTGATGTTGATGTAGACCTGTGGGTCGAAAACAGGTTCGACGGTTGGGGCTGACCAGTGGGTCTCTGAGACGGTTTCATAAAGCAGGGTGCGCTTGACGAATGCTCGGTTGGCAGTCGGGCGGAGGGCGACCATGCAGGCATCGAAGACCTGCTTATGGTCCTCATGTCGATCGCCGGGGTGTGGCAGAAAAACCCATTCGGGCGTGGTTTCGTTGATGAGTTTGTCGAAGGCAGCGTTGATTTCGTGGCGGGGGAGTTCGTTCAGGCGCGTGACGGGGAGGTCGAGGTAGCGGAGACTGGAGAGACCGAGAATCTTTGCGGCTGCTTCCGCTTCTGCGCGAACCTGGGCGACCTGCTCGTCCGGGAAGAGCGGTGGCCAACCTCTGGTCGCGATGGCTGCGGTCACTTTGTGTCCGTCGTTGACGAGCTTTCGGATGGTGCCGCCGACGCCCAATACTTCGTCGTCCGGGTGGGGTGCTACGATAAGAATGTTCAAGACCCGTTCTCCGTTCGATAATTCTTGCGTCTGGGAATCATCGTTAGAATAAAGTACAATGTCCCCTTTATTTCTTTCCCTTTATTGGGACGCGTGTTCTAACCCAATTGCGTTCCTGCTGCCAGTTGCCCGATCGCGTCTGTACCATCCTCCCACACGGCTTCGGTGATGCACAATCCGCCGTCGGTAAGCCTGAGCAATGGGTGTCCTTCATCATTGATGCCTGCGATCGCTCCTGGTGCTGCGTCTGGCAGATCGTTCTTCTCGCATGGTGCTGCTCGCCAGATTGTGAGTTTTCGACCGTTGTGATGCGTGAATGCGCCGGGGTATGGGCGACCTGCTGCCCGGATGAGTCGATAGATGGTGTCGGTCGTTGCGGTGAGGTCTATGAGACCGTCGGCTGGCGTGCGTTTTTCGTAGAATGTTGCCCTGGTGTGATCCTGTGGTGCATGGGGGATGGTGCCGGTTTTGATCTTTGGCGCAAGCTCGGTGATGACGTCTGCCAGGATTATATTGGTGCGATGGATGAGGTCTTCGGAATAATCGTGCGGATGGGCGGGAACTTCGCGCTGGGCGACGATATCGCCAGCGTCAGCCTCATCTGTCAGGTAGAAAAGCGACACGGCTGCCCTTGCGTTGTTGATGATGGTCCACGCGACGGGTGCTCTACCTCTGCCTTCGGGCAGCATGGTCGGATGGAACCCGATGCCGCCGCCGCTTGCGATGTTGATTAAATCGTCCGGGACAAGCTGGGAAATGCCGATCACGAAGAGAAGGTCGGGCGCGTGATTGCGGAGGAAATCTTCCACGGCGGATTCTGTGACTTTAATGAATGAGAGGAAGGGCGTTGCGGATTCAGTGGCGAGGTGGCGAAGTGTTCGGTAGTCGCCCACGCGTCCGGACTGGGATTCATCCACACCGAGCACGCCCGTAACTTCCACGCCAGATCGCAACAGTGCGTCGAGTGCATACCAGCTCGAACTGACACTGCCCATGAGTGCGACGTTCATCCTGCATTCTCCGAGGACGGGCCATTCATTGTTCTACTCCAGCGGTTCGTCTGCCTCCTTCGGCAGTGACATTTTGGTCGCGTATGGACTTTGCTCAAAGGGACGGGCGTATCGATCTTCACCGCGAACCAGCACGAGGAGCGTTTTGGCATAGATGGCGAGGTCCATCAGGAGCGTGTGGTTGCGGACATAGTATACATCGTATTTGATCCGTTCATGCCACGGGACGGATGCGTTGCCATTGACCTGTGCAAGGCCTGTAACGCCCGGGCGCACGCGGAGTCGGTTGCGTTGAAAATCGTTGTACCGGGTCGTCTGCTCCGGGATGGTGGGTCGCGGGCCTACCAGGGACATGTCCCCGACGACCACATTTGCGATTTGAGGTAACTCGTCGATTTTCATACGACGGAGCAGTCGTCCCACGCCCGTGATGTCTGAGTGGTCGAGCGGAACGATTTCGGTGGGGTCATGCTTTCGTGCTGCTGACATGGTCCGAAGTTTGTAAGCTTTGAAGGGTTGGCCATCTTTTCCGGTGCGGGTCTGTACGAAGAAGAGCGGTCCTTTGCTGGTCAGTTTGATGGCGATCGCCGCTGCGATGAGTATGGGAACAGCGATGATGAGTGCGATGGTTGCGAGCAGCAGTTCGACGGTGCGTTTGATACCAGAGGCCCACATTGACTGGGAAATGCCATTGCTCTGGGACATAGGGCGATCGGTCGCCTGATGTGTGTTGATGGGATGTGTTTTTCGGTTATGGGCCATGATTCACGCTAGATCGGGCTGTCCCGCATCGAAGAAATCCTTCAAGTCCTCCACCATTTTTCCACGGGGAGGTTCAATTGTACGGGATTTTACCGATCAAACCACATAACCAGACAGAAATCCATATTGACCTGAATGGGTGATCGGCTAGGGTGCCGGGTCGTGAAATACTGCTATTCAGGAGAAATATTCATGTTCGTGTGTAGGTTGGAAAAGATGATGAAAAAGATGGTCTGGTGCGTGCTGGCTGTTCTGATGACTGCTCCGATGGTGTCTGCTGACGATAAGGCTGCTGGTCTTCCCGATGGTAAGGATGTTGTGTCGAATCATCTGAAAGCGATTGGAGGGGTAAAAGCGATTCGCGGTCATACCTCTCGCTACATTAAGATGCAGATGGAAGGTATGGGGCAGAAGATCGGCATGGAGATGTGGTCTGCCGCCCCGAGTTTGTTCAAGATGAAACAGGTCATGGGTCCTGGTATGGAAGTGTTTGCAGGGTTTGACGGTACGATCGGATGGATGATCAATCCGATGGCGGGCCCCATGCTGATCGATGGCAAACAGCTTGATCAAATGAAAATGCAGGCGGATTTTTACAGCGATGCCAACAAGCTGAAGGACTACGTCACGATCGAGACGATGGAGAAAGCGGATTTTGAAGGAAGCCCTTGCTACAAGGTTCGACTGGTGGACAACAGTGACGAGGAGTCGTTTGAGTACTACGACGTGGAAACTGGTCTGCTGGCCGGACGTAATATGAAGGTTGACCAGGGGATGGGTCAGATGGATGTGGTCATTGTGGAGTCGGACTACAAGCAGTTCGACGACATGAAGATCGCAACGAAATCCGTCCAGAAAGTGATGGGGATGGAAATGGTCGTTGCGGTCGAGTCCGTGGAATTCGACAAGATCGATCACTCGATATTCAAGCTTCCTGAAGAGATCAAGAAGCTGGTGGATGACGCGAAGAAGGCTGAGTCCGATAAGAGCAAGACCATCGCTCCCGATGCTGCCCCCAAGAAGGAGTAGAGCTTACTCTTTCCAGGTGTAGCGTCTGATCGTCGGTTTCACCCGTGGCATGACCGGTGTCGTCTGCTGCGCCTGGAGCGAAAACGCCATTAACGCATCGTGTGTTTCTACATCAGTTCAGCGCGTGGAGATTGCGCGTCAGACAGGGTCGCCTGGTATCACTGGGTTTCCTGGTAACGAGGCCATCTGATATCAACGTCGCCTGGTGTCTGCGACGTTGGGTATCACGGCAATCGACAGCGCTGGCTGATGGGCGACACTGGGGTTATGTCCGAGCGACACGACAACCCCACAGGTCCTAAAACTGACTCCAAAGCCACTGGTTTGTCACTTCGTGGTGGAACTGAATTTCACTGCGTTTCACGACAGAACCCAGTGCTTTCGGACAACGGTCAGCCTGCATCTGCTTGATATTGACGAATTTCCCCGCAACATCCTCACCGAGCATTTCCGTGGACCAGTTGCTTGCCTTGAACAACCGCACTGCGTCGTGGATATTGTCCGGCAGGAAGCGTGTACGCGAGCGTTTATTTTCATCATCGGGCTCGGGTGCAGGGCCATCCAGACCTGTCTTGATTAACGAATATGCCATCAAATAGGGATTGGCGTCCGGTGCGATCGAGCGGACCTCGATACGAGCGGACTTTTCGTTGCCAAGCGGAATGCGGATCATCGCGCCGCGGTTGACAGCCGAAGCCTTAATCTGATTCGGTGCCTCATACGCAGGGTCGAGACGGCGATATGAATTCACACTTGAGTTCAGTACGAGACAGATGTCGGTCGCGCTGTAGAGAATTCGATCGACGAAATCCCAGGCCTTGGTTGATACGCCATCCTGCCCGTTTTTATCGTAGAATATGTTCTTCTCGTTTTGCGTGAAGGAAATATTGCAGTGCATCCCATTGCCATTGACGCCCGCGACGGGCTTCGGAAGGAAGCTGGCGGTCAGGCCGTCAAGTTGTGCGATCTGGCGACAGATGAGCTTGTAAAGCTGAATCTGGTCGGCAGAGATGGACGCTTCCGCGTAGCTCCAGTTCATTTCAAACTGAGATGGTGCGACTTCGGGGTGATCCTTTTCATTGCAGAAACCCATCGCCCGCTGTACCTCTGCCGCTGAGTCAATGAACTTGCGAATGGGTCCCCTGGGAAGCGAATGGTAGTATCCACCCTTGGAAATAAACTCGAACACGCCGGATTCGTGGAAGCCCCGTTCCGCATCAAGCCCCTTAAAAATGAAACCCTCGATCTCGGTGGCGAGATTCGCAGTCAGACCGTCGTTCTGATGAAGTTCTTCTGTCAGCTCCTTAAGCCGGGCACGCATGTCCGCCGCGTATGGCGACCCATCCCTGTTGTGGACGGTTGCAAAAACCAGGACTTTCCCCGGACCAAAGATGTCAGATGGAAGCCAATAAAATGCAGGCCAATCGATGTGGAGACGAAGATCCGACTCTTCCTGAGCAGTGAACCCCCGAATGGACGATCCGTCGAACGTGAGATTCTCCGCCGATCGGAGCAGGAATTTCTTGTCATAGTCGAGCATGTGCAACCGGCCTTCGATATCGGAGAAACACACGGTGACTGCCTTAATCCGCGTTTCCTCGGCTAGATATCTCCTGCGTTTGTCCTCGATTTCCCTGGGAGAAACGCGATTCGTGCGGTCGGCTTTTGCCTCGACATTCAACTTTTCGAGCTCGTCGTAGGTAAGCTCAAGAAAGTCCTTCAGGTTCGGCCTGTCCATGACAGATTCATCCCTTCTGAAACATCAATAACACTAATTTACATGAATTCTAGCGTTAGTATGCGTTCAACTAAACTAATTGTCAATACTTTTGCCATATTGAAAGCATGTTTAATGATATATATACAAGTTGGCCGGAGTCAACTCACCAGCCTGGCTTGTTCATGTTCTTCGAGTTTATCGGCCTGATATGGGTGCGCCTGAGGCTACTTTTACCAGTGTTTCAGAACATTACGCTACTGGGGGGGGACTGACGGAGCACGAAAAAACAGGGCCGAAACCACGTTCTACGTAGTCCGGCCCTGTCTGGTATGTTCTGAATCTATCAAGACCCCGCCCCCTCAAAAATCGAGCGGCGCAGGTTACTTCAGCCACCCGGTCGCCGGGCGGGATTTGCTGTGGGTCAGACCATTTCCTTCAGCGCTTTGAGCGGCTGAGCCTTCACGGCCTTTCGTGCGGGCTTCGCCTTGAACATCATTTCTTCGCCCGTGAAAGGATTGGTGCCTTTGCGTGCCTTGGTTGCTGGCTTGACGACTCGCTTGAGCTTGAGCAATCCGGGAACTGTGAAAACGCCAGGTCCTCTCGAGCCGAGGTCTTTCTTGATGAGTACTGCCATTTCGTCGAAAATGGAAGTGACTTGCTTCTTGGTGAGACCTGTGCTCTCCGCGATACAACCGTAGATTTCGCCTTTGGTGCGGGCTTTCACTGCTGCCTTCTTCGCTGCCTTCTTTGCCATAGTCAATCCTTTCGTGCTAGCTTTCTAGCTTCCGCCACGGTTGGTGGCGATCTGTCCTGGTCGTCTTTTTGGCAACATGTCATCGCGATTGTCCTGAAACGCGCGCGTCTGCCTGTTGCGAAACCGTTCCTTCGGTATTCGAGACGATGCATCTAAATCCAAACAGCGGCCACGGATTGAAGCTGTTGTGAGGAACACCGACACCTCTCTCACATGCGTTCGCGCCGAAAACCGCTTATTTCATAGGAAAACTAGCCATGGCGTTCGCTCTCGTCAACGTTTTTCCAGCAAAAACGGCCAAATCTTCCGTAAAAAACAGGCTTTTCGACAAATATTGGACTTGTACAGGGGTATTTTCCTGCAGACTGACACCTAAAAAGAACCGGGTCGCACAACTGAACGTTGTGCGACCCGGCGTGCATCTATAGATCTATTCGCGTCTGGTGTTACAGCGAGGCGCCTGCTACCGTTTCAACGATCTGGCGAATTTTCTCTTCAGCGACGTACAGTTTTGCACTCGTTTCGCTGGAGGTTTCCTTGTCACCGACCGTGTAGGTGATGGCTCGGCCGGCAGCCTTGGCTGACTTGCAGCAGGAGACAGGTTTGCCATCGTCAGCCTTGTATTTCATGGAAACGGTGGCTGCGACCTTCGACGCCTGCTCTGCGGCGGCGCGGGCTTTATTCTTGTCGTCGAATTCGATTCCGGCGACGCTGTAGTGCATTTCGGTTTTGGCTGCCTTGGCTGCTTTGCCAGCGGTCATGGGGCAGTTATAGGTTTCAGATCCCGCGACAAACCGCATGGCGGTAAGCCCCTCGATTTTTTCGTTGAGTACCTTCTCGAGGGCGACGGAAGCAGCTTCACGACTCTCGTAAGTTTTATCGCCAACGAGGAATACGACGGGTGCTTTTGCTTCGTCGGCTTTGAGGGTCGCGGTCGCAAAACAAGGTGTGATGGTCTCACCGACGCGGTACTTCATGCTCGGCATGGAAGCAAGGACTGTCTTGACCCGCTTTGCCTTGGGGCAGGAGGACTTGGAATCACACTTGGACGCACAGGGAGCCTTGCCCGAAGCTGAGGTCAGCGTGGCGTGGGGGCACTTACTCTGATCACAGGATTTTCCCTTACTGCAGTGAGATTTGTCAGCAGAACCGGTCAGAGCGGCTGCTTTCGCTGCACCTTTACCCTTCGAAGAACAGCAACCCTTAGCCTTGCTCGGCGATGCGTCAGTCTTAACCAGTGTCGCCGTCGCCGAATCTACCTTCGCCGTTGTTTTACCCTTGCTGCTGCAACATGAGGATTTGGCTGCTTTTGCGGTAGCAGCTGTTTTTCCTTTGTGACAACCAGACGCTTTTTTACCGGACGGAGCCTTTGACGCTGAACCGGTGAGTGCGGCAGATTTGGCGGAACCCTTGCCCTTTGAGGAGCAACAACCCTTGGCTTTGCTCGGGGCAGCGTCAGTCTTGACCAGTGTCGCCGTTGCCGAATCTACCTTCGCCGTTGTCTTGCCCTTGCTGCTGCAACAAGATGATTTGGCTGCTGCTGTGGTTGCTGCTTTTCCCTTGGCTGCGCCTTTGCTGCAGGGCGCCTTAGCAGACGTAGCGGTAAGTGTAGTGGATTTGGCGGAACCCTTGCCCTTTGAAGAGCAACCCCGTCTGGCCTTTTTCGGTGCGATATCGGTCTTGACCAGCGTAGCGGTATCCGAGCCAGCCTTCGCCGTTGTTTTACCCTTTTTGCTGCTGCAGCATGATGATTTGGCTGCTGCTGTGGTTGTAGCTTTTCCCTTGGACGCGCCTTTGCTGCCACAGTGCGACGACTTTGCATCAGCCTTGGAGGAAGGAGCCTTCACAGCAGTGCCCGAAGCCCCTGCAACACCTGGCATGGCAGCACCCTTAACGACGACGCGCCCACTCTTCGCTTTGCCCTTTGAAGAGCAGCAACCCTTCGCCTTGCCCGATGTGGCGTTTGTTTTGACGAGTGTCGCGGAATTTGAGCTGGCGTGATCCGATCCCGCCTTCACCGATGCTTTTGAAGTCGCACTGCACGGCGATTTTGCTCCAGACGCTGCCGTCGAGGCCTTCGTTGTTGCTTTTGAGCAACATGATTTTTCGCACTCTTTGTCGCATGCAAACAACGCTGACGCGCCAATAAGGGCAAAAACTGCAGATAAGGCAATCGATTTCTTCATCTCGAAAAGTCTCCTGTCACGTTTGGTGTCGTCTATTGCACGCAGGCCATCCGGTCTCGCCGTGCCGGAAGAAACCACAAAAATGGCGAAAATGTAAGCTACTGAACCTAATCACTGATCCTGCCGCGCATTATAACAAATCTGTCGGCTGCTTGACCAGTCAATACCCCGACAATGTTGCGCACCTGTGAAAAACATGTCCTGACGCGTAGCACACGACGAAATTCTACCCCTGCATAACCCGGCTGATCCCGTCTAAATGTCCAGATTTTTGACGTGAATCGCGTTTTCTTCGATAAAATTGCGTCTTTGTTCGACATTGTCGCCCATGAGGACGCGGAAAATCCTGTCTGCCTCCCTGGCATCCAGATCTGCCTGTTCGGGATCGTCAGCATCCTGAGATACATGGACCTGCATCAGGGTTCGATTCGTGCGGTCCATGGTCGTTTCCCAAAGCTCGTCGGCATTCATCTCACCGAGCCCCTTGTACCGTTTGATGGTCAAGCCAGCACTCCCGATGCTGCGAATTCCCTGTGCGACTTCGGAGAGGTTACTCAGTTCGACTGGATCGTTCTCGCCGTGGATGAGGACAAATTTTCCGGGGGGTAGTTCGCCGCTGACATCCTCCTTGCGTTCAAGGAAATAGTCGGCTGCACAAAGCCCAAGCGCATCAAGACGTTTCACGAGTTCGCCGAGATTTCGACATTCGCCAAGTTCGTGGCGGATGATTCGATGTTCATCCTGCTCTTCTGCCTCGGCGTTTTCTCCTGATTTATCTATGACGAGGTGGCTTGCCTCTACGATTTCAACAACCCCGTGTCGTGCAACTTCTTCTTCCTTGAACTGTAGAAGAGCGTTGTCATCTGCGAAGAAAAACCGTTCGGGCGTTTCGTCACCAGGCCGGTAGACAAATGCCATAATGGTCGGCGGTATGCCATTTGTATCGCTATGGGTGACAAGCGCTTCGACCAGCGAAATACCACGGCGACTCAGCACATTGGCCTGAGCTTCGATCGAATCCAGAATTTTCATGAGTTGGAGAAGTCCATCTTTCTCAATGCAGCGATGCTCGTCGCTGCCGGTAGATGCACCGTCGCGTATGGTGAGCGTGGTATCACCAAGCCCGAGTTCAGCCAGTCGGGCGTTCAGGTCAGCATCGTTCAACACATATTGAATGCGTCTCCCTTTTTTGATCTGGTACAGCGGCGGCTGGGCAACGTAAATATACCCCTGGTCCACAAGCGGGCGCATGTGCCTGAAGATAAACGTCAGCAGAAGCGTCCGAATATGACTACCATCAACATCGGCATCGGTCATGATGATGATTTTGCCGTAACGGCGCTTCTCAACGTCGAAGTCTTCCAAACCAATCCCGCAACCGACGGCTGAGATGATTTTCGTAATTTCATCGTGCGACAGCATCTTGTCGATGCGGGCCTTTTCGACGTTCAGAATTTTTCCCTTGAGTGGCAGGATCGCCTGGGTGTTTGAGTCGCGCCCCTGCTTGGCAATTCCACCAGCAGAATCCCCTTCGACGAGATAAAGTTCCGTCTCATCAGCATTCTTACTTCGACAGTCCCAGAGCTTTCCGGGAAGTCCTGCACCACTGAGTACACTTTTACGAGCGAGATCGCGTGCTTTTCGAGAAGCTTCACGGGCGAGTGCTGCCTGGATCCCTTTCTCAGCGATCCGTTTGGCATCGGCCGGGTGTTCCTCAAGGAAGGATGCAAGCCGTTCATTCACCGTTTGCTGAACGAAGGTTTCAACTTCCGGATTGAGGAGCTTGACTTTGGTCTGACCTTCGAACTGTGGTTCCGGGACTTTGACGGACACGACGGCTGTCAGACCTTCACGAAAATCGTCGCCGATGGGCGACAGATTGCCTTTCACCAGGTTCTGTTTCTTGGCGTAAGCATTCACAACGCGCGTCAGCGCCGACTTGAAGGCAGAGAGATGCACGCCACCGTGAACGTTGTAAATATTATTCGCAAAGCAAAGGATGTTTTCGGTGTAGGTGTCCGTGTAGAGCAGGGCGATATCAACGCCCAGTCCCGAATTCTCATCCACTGCCTTGATCGAAATTACGTCGGAGTGAATCAGGTCTGCACCCGCACTGAGATAACGCGCAAACTCTACAAGCCCGTTCTCAAAGTGGAGTGTTGCTTCTTTCCCGGTACGTTCATCGACCAGTTGGATGGTCAGCCCCTCGTTGAGGTAGGCAAGCTCCCGCATACGCGCCAGAAGCGTGTCATACCGAAATTCGCAGTCCGGAAAAATCGTTGGATCAGGTTTGAATTCGATACGCGTGCCGGTCTTGGTCGTGTCGCCGATGACCTTGAACGCCTCAGCCACATCACCACGTTCGAAGCAGATCGTGTGCGTCTTACCGTCGCGCTTGACTTCAACCGTACACCACTCACTCAGCGCATTGACAACGCTGACACCCACACCATGAAGACCGCCCGATACCTTGTAACTTCCCCGATCGAATTTCCCCCCCGCGTGCAGCACAGTCATCACAACTTCAACAGCTGGCTTCCCGTTCAGCGCTGGGTTCTCATGCTCCATCGGCCCGACTGGAATCCCGCGACCATCGTCCACAACCGTGCAGGTGCCGTCGGCATTAAGCTTGATCAAAACATGCGTACAGAAGCCTTCAAGCGCCTCGTCAATGGCATTATCAATAACCTCATATACCAGGTGGTGCAGTCCCGAAAGCCCCGTTCCGCCAATGTACATCGCGGGTCGGTGACGAACGGCAGACAACCCCTCAAGGACCGTGATGGCTGACTCGTCATATAGACGCGCCTCCTGCGAGCCCTGTGTCTGCCCCCCAGCCGTATGACCATCAGATTGTTCATCGTCCACTTGAGATACGACGGCTGACTCATTTGATTCGTTCATCTGCTCGTTCACTTATGCCCCTGCCTGTCCGTTACCGTGATTCTGCCTGCTCTGTCCGTGGTTCTGCCTGCTGATGTGCGTTCGACCATCTGGCACGAAAGCCCTGGTCACCCTATCCTGCTTTTCCTCTCCCGTTGCAAACCGTAATTTCCGAACACCCGCCGATGGGCAGTGCGTCCGGAGACATTCCAGGAGTGACAATGCCCAGCCAATCCGCGCGGTGTAAAGAAGCCGCCTGTCCCGAACCAGAACTGTCAGGATTCCGGAGCGAAGGGTGCCAATGCTACACTGATCTGCAAAATCCGACCCGAGGACTTCATTTGCTATCGATTCAATCTGAACCGACCACGACTTCGCCGGATCCTCGATACGACTCAGAAGGGTATTCGCAAAGTTGACCAGTGGCACCACACGATCATGTGTCCGGCGATTGCGATAAGCCCAACCAAGTTGTTCATCCGTTACCACGCAACTACACTCCCGTCCTGCTCATTACCTGACTGACCCGTACCTGAGTTGACCGACCAAACCAAAGTGAACCGGCCTGACCCAAATTGACCGGCCTAACCCAAATTGACCGGCATGACGACATAAAGAAATTGTTCGCCACTTCGCAACACACCCGGACGATTCGCTTCCGCAAATTCAAACAAAACCTTGTCTTCCGACACCACACGCAAAGCATCCACAAGGAAGGCAGGATTGAATCCGATCTCAACCGCAGGACCATCATAATCTATCGCCGTCGCAACGACCGCTTCACCCTGCTCAGGTGCCCGACTCGTCAGCTGGAGAGTGTCCTTGCTGAATGCCATGCGAACACCCTTGGACTCCTCATTGGTCAATAAAGATGCACGACGCACCGCACTCAGAAGTTCCTGCGTGTCAAACCACACGCGATGGTTGCAATCTCTGGGAATCACATCATCGTATTTTGGAAAATGCCCCTCAAGAAGAATCGAGCTGACCGAAGCATGAGCAGATCGGAGCATGATCTGGTTGCCTGTAATCTTAATACCAACCTTGGCACCTGGATCCGAAAGGACACGCGTGAAAACCTGCATCGCCTTGGTAGGAACGATGGCAGACTGATCCCCCAAAGCACCCTCCAGCAGACAACTACCTTTCGAAAGACGACGCCCATCCGTTGCAACCAGCGACAACGATTCACCCTTCTTGTCCCAAAGGACGCCGTTGATCGCATACCGCGTGTTCTCACGAGCAGCCGAAAACACCGTCCACTCCGCAAGATGGCGCAACACTTCAACGCCCAGCTCAAAATCAGGATCACCCTCAAACTTGGGGACGGGCGGAAATTCATTGATGTCTTTCGAGAAAATCTGAAAATGACTGTCCGCACCACGGATGTGACAAATGTTGTCTGCAACCTCAAGCTTCAAAATCTCATCGTTCGATTCACGAACAACCGGAGAAAGCTTGTCGGCAGGAACCAGCACAGACCCAGGTTGATCCACCTGAACCTGCGAAATGGTACATCGAACCCCAATCTCAAGATCAGTCGCAGCCAATAGAACATGGTCCGAGTTCGCCTCAATCAGGACGCACTGTAAGACCTGCTTCGGCGTACGCCCTGAGGTGACGCCTCCAATAATGGCCAACGCATCGGAAAGTTCTGAGCGGTTTAGCGTAAGTTTCATGACAGCGAAGTTCCAGTTGTTTATATGTTTTTCTATTAGATACAAACCATCACAGTATTACTAAGCTGTGAACAATGTGTGTTGTTGTCACTCGCAAAATTGTAAATACTTCCGCCATAGTAAGTTACGCCCGAAACAACAGCAACTCCGCATGTGGATAAGTTGTGACTTGTGGCCGCGGAAACAACACGGGATATCACAACTCCTCCAGAACACCCGCCATGAAAACCGCTAACAGCAGTGATATCACAGACAGCCATTGCCATCCCTGGACAACTCTTCAAGCCGTCGATCCCTCTGGACGACGTTCTTCCGGCCTGTGAATGACGCCGACAAGCGTGCGTGTAAGCTCCTCAAGATGCAAGTCAAATTCGGGATCTTCAGTCCGCTTCTCCCGGATCAGCTTACATGCATGAATCACCGTCGTGTGATCCCGGCCACCAAAAGAACCACCAATTTCCTCAAGACTGTACGAAGTCAGTTCACGCGCCAAATACATGCAGACCTGTCTGGGAAAGGCAATCGACTTCGTGCGACGCTTTCCCTGCAAGTCCGACAGCCGAACATTATAGTGCTTTGTGACCAGATTGAGTATCTCTTGAACGGATACGATTGCACGGGGCAACGAAACACCCAGCGCTTCGTGAGCAACAGCCAAATTGACCCGGCCGTCATTCCGCTCCTGACTTACCAGATTGATCCGTTTCAACGCCCCCTCGATTTCGCGAACATTGGACTGAATACGGTTGGCGATGAGCAAAACGACCTCTTCAGGCATTTCAATGCAGGCAAGCTTTGCCTTCGTGCGGATGATCGCCATACGCGTCTCCAGACACGGAAAATCCACACAGGCGACCAGACCGGAGTTGAAGCGACTTATCAGACGCTGCTCCAGACTTGGAATCTCCCCCGGACTGCAATCCGCAGAGAGGACAATCTGCCGCTGAGACTGAAAAAGAGTGTTAAAAGTGTGAAAAAACTCCTCCTGAGATCGATCGCGATCCGCCAGAAACTGGACATCATCGACAATGAGCAGGTCAGCATGGCGATATCGATAGCGGAACTGATGAAGAGCACCCCGCTCAACCGCTTCAAAAAAATGATTGGAAAAAGTCTCACAAGTGAGATACATGAGATTCAGGTCAGGTTTCTGCTCGCGAACCTCATGACAAATCGCCTGAATCAGGTGTGTTTTCCCTAGCCCAACCTCACCGTGGATAAAAAGAGGGTTGTAAGCAGTACCAAGCTGCTTGGCGACCGCAACAGATGCAGCATGGGCCAACCGATTACAAGGCCCTGTTATAAAGTTAGAGAACATATAATCAGGTATGAGCTGAAGATAGGATTCAGGCTTCTCGAAGGAAAGTGGCTCGAGACCCTCCTCCGGAGGAGCATCCGTCTCGAATTGCACCGAAATCAACCGCCCAATGGCAGCCTGAGCCGCTTCCCCAAATGCTCGACCGCACTGATCGTTGAGATAGCCCACTTGAGCGTGAGTGACGGCATTTACCGATAAGACGCCGGAATCAAGCCCCTCCGGGGAAAGACGCACAAACCACCCACGGGCAAGGTCCGGATAATGGACACGCACATGGGTGAGTATGTCCTTCCATGTAGAATCCGAGATACGTGATGTCACCGCCACCGGCCTCGTTGGTTAAAGGCGCACACCGCCGCCTTTGCACTACTCTAAGTCGTTATTATCAAGTGACTTACGATAAAATGATCTGCTGCACTCCCTCCCTGAGGAGTCTATACAATTTTTGACGGGAATGCTACCCATATTAGGACGTAGGCCTGTGAAATTTTCAAATGCCGAAAAAACAACAGGTAATTGCTTGCAATTGGAATACAGGCTGCCGTATACTTCATGCAAGGATTAGTGCGGGAACTTTGGGAGAGTCCGGCGCTTTAGGGAGAATGGAGGACGGAGGACAACTGATCCCCGTCAGTGGAGAGAGAGAACATCCGCCAATAGTATTTCCGTAGCCTTGGTTTTGTATTCGGAACTTCTTTGGTGACCATGCGCATACCGTTTTGGGGCATTCGCCCTATGTTGTCGCGTGGCATGGACGACCGTTTGGTTCCCTTGAAGATCGTAGTGTCTTCCGGGGGGCGTATCTGACGCGGTTGTTGCGGACATTCCTTCTTTTTACCTGTTATGTGGGTTCTGTATTCCTCCGTAAGAGGCAATATGATTAATAGAGAGAGACGTAGTCGCGGCTGGGTGTGCGCATTGTTATCGGTCCTCGCGGCCTTCAGTGCTACCCAGGTTAATGCGGAACCCATCACCACCATTTTCATCAATGATGTGAATG
Source organism: Planctomycetota bacterium (assembly GCA_024275565.1). Classification (GTDB taxonomy): domain Bacteria; phylum Planctomycetota; class Phycisphaerae; order UBA1845; family UBA1845; genus JAJRYY01. The sequence continues at coordinate 8,563 of JAJRYY010000234.1, read as the reverse complement.
CTGGTTCGCCGTCGTTGCAATACGATCCGAGCGGTGGGGATGACAGTTCCGGGCTTTTGTCCATCGAAATTGACTCGCTGACGATCATTGTTGAGCGGCTTATTGGTGGCGTGAATGTCCCTGAGTTCATCGAAGAAGCGTCCTTTACCTTTACAGCACAGGGTTTTACGGATGCTTCTCAGGCGCCTCTGGCGGCGGGTGAGTTTTCGACGCTGGATTTCGAGCTTCGCGGTGGTGGTGGCGAATTGCTACTGGCTGGGTCGCAGAACGGCGGGGCTGGGCTTCTTTATGGTGAATCGCTCACGCCGGAGACGATGTTTCTGAACGGTGGGGAGATGGACATCACTGGCGGTACATTTGCAGCAGATTTTGATATTCAGGCCCGACTGTTCGGGCTTGGTCTTTTTGTGACGCCTGATCCATCGACCTTTGCGTCGCTGGATGTGGAGCACGCGGGATCGGTTCAGTTGAATTTGTTCCCCATCCCCGAGCCTGCGACGCTGGTTTTGGCGTTTGCCGGTTTGCTGACGATTGTGTCGCGGACGTCTGTATCGCGGGCATCGCGACGTCGGGTGGTGTAGCTGGGGTTGATTCGTCGGCATGACTTTTTCGGTCAGCAAGACCTGTTAATAGCAGGACCGTGAAGTGTGGTAGAGATTAAGTGTGGTAAAGACATCCGGTAGGGGAGCAGGGAGAGGTTTTCCTATCGATTTACGGGAAAGAAGCAGGGAGAGAGATGACAATGATACGATTTCAGTCCCGTTGTGGGTGCTTGATCGTCGCTTTGGGGGTTCTGGTTGTTGGCGCTGGTCAATCACTGGCAGGCGGTGACGACGTTCTTACGAACCTGGGAACCACGATTGTGTACACGGAGTACGCCTATCCTCAGGGTGAAGAGCCAGGAGTGCTTACGATCAATGATCAGGGGTTGGGGTTGATTGCCACCTTCCTTGACGATACGGAGTTGCTGTTTTCGGACATATCCGTTTCGCTGTCGCTGGAGCTGCTGGAAGAACTCGGCGACCCGGGTGACGCGTTCGCCTACGGTCAATTTGGCAGTGGCGTCCTGACGTATACGGATAATTCCGCACCAGGACCGGGTACGACGATTTTTCAGGCTGACGTCCTTGAATTCGAGCTGGTGGAGAGTGCGCTGAATTCGGGTGTTTATTCGGGCGACGGTACATTCGAGAATGCGACTTTCAGCGGAGCGCTGGCTGGCGTCACTTTGCCGACCGAAGGACAGATTCTTACATCCCTGTTTCAGTGGTTTTCGGATTCGGACCTTACAGCCCTTGTCGATATCGACAACTTCCTGAATCCGGCTGACCAGGGGGCGTCTACAGTGTATGGCGAGCTGACCCAGGTCAATGTTACACCCGAGCCGGGGACGCTTGTTCTTTTGGGTGTTGCAGTGGCTGGGATGTTGCGTCGTCGTCGAACGGCCTGACTCGAAGAGCGGATAATTGGAATTTCAAGAGCGACATCCCTGTGGTGTCGCTTTTTTTGCGCGTATGGAATTCCGGCATCACCATTTCAGCGACTCGACGCATCCTCGGATACCTCCCTGCTGATATTGATTCTAGCGAGAGGGTGCAGGCCTTGGATTTGTTGCGGATGCGGCAATCTCTTACCGGTGTGTTCCTGTCGCGAGACCATGGAACCAATGAAGACTACTACGATATCGACCGCAGCGGCTCCATTACAGCGGTTGATTTGCTTCGTTGGCGTCAGCTTTGGTTTGGGAGTGCTGCCGCGACTCAGGTTTGGCAGGGAGCCGAGATGAACTCACCGAGACCTGCACAATGTTGCCCGTAGCGTATCGATTCATGCTCACGGCACTACGTTCTGCGGAGCAACGATATTATCGGTCGCGAACTGAGTACGGAACGCCTTCAGAGTTGCTATAATGTAAGTGTGGTGCGAGCCGTTTGGAGTCGAGTAGATGGGAGTTGCGGGGAAAGGAGTATCTATTTTGCGTGTGTTGAAATCTTTGGTGATCGTTTTAGCGATGACGGGTATAGCCAAGGCTGGTACGTTCGACCTGTATTGGGCAGATGGCGGCAACGGGAGCGTGATTTTCGGTAACGGTCGCGTGGAACGGGCATCGCTGGATGGTTCGCCCCGTGAAACCATCTTCTTCGCTGGAGCGGATCGTCCACACGGAATCGGTATCGATACGATCAACGATATGGTTTACTGGACAGACACGCGTGCTGTGACAATCACCCGATCAAACTTAGACGGAACCAACCGCGAGGTTTTGTTCGATTGGGATACGTTCGAAGCGAATCCTGTAGGAATTGAGCTAGACTTGATACAGGGGAAAATGTACTGGGTGGACTCGACACGGGACAGTGTTCGCAGGGCCAATCTTGACGGCTCCGGACTTGAGGATTTGGTCGAAATTCCGGGTGAATCCAACCTTAATGACATCGCCTTGGACCTTCTCAACGGGAAAATGTATTGGACGGACCGTACTTCTGAACGTATTCAAATGGCCAATCTGGATGGGTCGGAAGTTGTGACGTTGTTTGAAGGAGGCTTGATATCGAGGCCACGCGGAATAGAGGTTGATCCGATCGGCGGAAAGATTTATTTTGCCGATTCCGGTCAGGATGGCATATTACGGGCGAATCTGGATGGCTCAGGTTTGGAGGCACTACTTGTTGCTGACACACCATGGGGTCTCGATCTCGATCTTATCAACGGGAAGATTTATTTTACGGAATCCCCATTCGATGGTTTGGACAGTATCAGCAGTGCAAACCTCGACGGGTCGGGATACGAACGGATTATCACCGATAATCTCGACAGCCCAAGACACCTCGCTGTTATCCCCGAGCCGACGACCATCCTGATTCTTGCTTCGGCGATGGTTGGCATGCTCCGGCGGCGGAAACAACAAAGGGGACATTCTGCTTTATTCTTGGCATCCTCTCCTTAATGTGCCCCCTATCCGGGTGGAATAAAGTAGAATGTCCCCTTTGTTGTCGGCCCCTTTGTTGTCGGCCGGAATACGGAATCACCTTCTCCGTTTTCCCCCCCCCTGAAGTTCTGTCTTGATGCCAGTTACGCGGCGGGTATGATCGTCTTCGTTCGAATGGATCAGATTCTCCATATGGCTGGAATGGCGTAACTATGCACACCGATCAAGATCAACAATCGCTTCTTTTTGTGGAAAGCGCCGAATTGGATTCCCCTGTGGCTGCTCAATCGCCCGCTGTCATGGAGAAGAAAGTGGGCAAGCGCAAAGCGGTTGCACGGAAATCGACATCGAATACGAAATCAACAGGGAAATCGAATGCGCCTATGACGGCTGAGCGTATGGCGTCTCAGCAGCGTGAGATTTCGATTTCGGAGTTTTTCGCCAAGAACCGTCACCTGCTCGGGTTCGACAACAAGCGTAAAGCTCTACTGACCACGGTGAAGGAGGCTGTGGATAATAGTCTGGATGCTTGTGAGGAGGCCCGGATTCTTCCCGATCTTTCGATTTGCGTGACGCAGCTTGAGGGTGATGATCGGTTCCGGGTGACGGTTCGTGACAATGGTCCTGGGATTGTGAAGAGTCAGATTCCCAATATTTTCGGGAAGCTGCTGTATGGGTCGAAATTTCACCGGTTGAAGATGTGTCGGGGTCAGCAGGGGATCGGGATCAGTGCAGCCGGGATGTATGGGTTGATTACGACGGGCAGGCCTATCAGCATTCGGAGTCGGACGTCGCCTCGCAAACCCGCCCATCATTACAAGCTGGCGATTGATACGAAGAAGAACCGTCCGGACATCATGCACGATGATGAGGTTGAGGTTGATTGGCCTCATGGGACGGAGGTTTCGATTGATCTTGTGGCGGCCTACAACAAGGGTCGGCAGGGGATTGACGAGTACATTGAGCAGGCTGCGATTGCGAATCCTCATACGCGTATTCAGTATATGAACCCGCTGGGTGAAGAGATTGTTTACGATCGGGGTGTTGATGAGCTGCCGGTTGAGACGCGTGAAATTCGTCCGCATCCGCACGGGATTGAGCTTGGGACACTGTTGAAGATGCTGAAGGAGACGGAGCGTCAGCAGGTGGGTGCTTTTTTGCAGGGTGAGTTTTCGCGGGTCAGTGCGACGGTGTGTAAGAAGGTTTGCGATGAGGCTGGTCTTACGCAGAGGTCGTGGGTGAAGCAGATCGACTCTGGGACCGCTGAGCGGATTTATAAAGCGTTTCAGACGGTGAAGATTATGGCTCCGCCGACGGATTGCCTTGCGCCGATTGGGACGCAGCAGATATTGGCGGGGTTGCTGAAGGGGTTGAAGGCTGAGTTTTATACTGCGTCCACGCGGAATCCGACGGTTTATCGGGGGAATCCTTTTCAGGTTGAGGTGGGGTTGGCATTTGGTGGTAACCTTCCGAGCGATGGTCTGGCGCGGGTGATTCGTTTTGCGAACCGCGTTCCGCTTCTGTATCAGCAGTCGCATTGTGCGATTTTTCGATCGGTGCTTGATACGAACTGGCGGTCTTATGGTGTGTCGCAAAGTTCTGGTGCGCTGCCTGGTGGTCCGCTGGTGATTATGGTGCATTTTGCGAGTGTGTGGGTGCCTTTTACGTCGGAATCCAAGGAGGCGATCGCGGATTATGATGAGATTCGCAAGGAAGTTGGGCTTGCGATACGGGATTGTTCGCGGAAGCTGCAGACGTTCATTCGCCGGCGGAAGCGGACCGAGCGTGAGAGCGAGCGTCGGAGCGTGTTTTTTCGGTATATCCCTGAGGTTGCGAATGCGTTGCAGGCGATTACTGGGGACGCCAAGGATGGTTTGATGGAGCGGCTTAATGAGCTCGCCCGGATGCGGACCGAGCTTGCGGATCGTGAGATGGATGAGCATGGTCAGATTATCAAGCGCACTCGCAAGGATCCGCTGTTGGACGATTCGACGGTGATTGTGGAACGTGAAACGCCTGCCGACGAGCATGATGAATCGCTGTTCGGCGGGCATGAGGCGAAGCGTATGGGCAAGGGTGTTGCGTCGAAGCGTAAGCGGAAGGTGAGTAAGAAGAAGCGCCGGTGAATCCGAGATCAAGAGGTGATTCATAAACTGGTCTGGGTACTTGGCAGGGCGGAGTGGTAATGGCGAAAAAGAGCGTTAAGAAAACTGTGGGTGTGCGTGGGAAGGCTACCTCCGGGTCGAAGAAGAAAAGTGCGCGCGGTTCCGGCAAGGTGCGGAATGGTAAGGGCGGCGACGCGGGTGAGAAAATTCTTGGATTGGCTGAGATGGTGGTCAGTCAGATCGGTGCGGCTGAGAACCCCTCGCTTAGCATTCCGATTCGCTCGTTGAGCAATGTCTCGTTCAATGCGCGCAAGCGGATCATCGAGATGGGCGATAACACGTCCAACCGCCCATTTTTTGATCTTGGGAATGCCAAGCGGTTTATGCAGACGATGCTGATGTCGAGCGAACTGCTGAAGCTTCAGGACCAGGCCAAGACGACCAGCATCCGTGATATGTTTTATCACTGCAAGCACACGATTGAGGGTACGCGTGAGGAGACTTTCGACGGTCAGGACGAATCCGACCCGGTCATCGAAGACCTTGAGGTGACGCTTGGCGTGTTGCGGGAAGAGCTTCGCGTGTTTGCCAATCCGGGCGGGTCGATGGTCGGGCCGATGACGATCCGTGATGCTGGGGACGAGATCGAATTGTCGCGGATGGGGAGTGGCGGATGGGCGGTTCCGTCGATCGTTGAACCCGGCGTGATCGAATTTTTGAAGACCAGGGCGAAGTTTATCCTGCTGATTGAGAAGGCTGCTGTCTGGATGCGGTTCAACGAGGACCGGTTCTGGGAATCGCACAATTGTATGATAATCCACGGTGGGGGTCAGCCGCCGCGTGGTGTGCGTCGCCTGTGTCATCGGATGGTGTATGAACTGGGGCTGCCGCTGTATGTGCTGGTGGATAACGATCCGTGGGGCTACTACATTTACAGCGTCGTCAAGCAGGGTTCGATCAACCTCGCGTTCGAGTCGGCGCGGATGGCGGTACCGAAAGCCCGGTTTATCGGCATGAGCAGCTATGACGCAGCCGAGTTCGATCTCTCACCGAGTGTGACGATTCGATTGAACGATAAGGACATCGCCCGTGCGAAGGAGATCATGGCGTATCCGTGGTTTCAGGATCGGCGCTGGCAGCGGGAAATCAAGCACATGCTCAAGCTGGGCGTCAAGCTGGAGCTGGAAGCGCTGTCGAATAAGGAATTTTCGTTCATCGCCGATACCTATGTTCCCCATAAGCTGAAGCAGGCGAAATGGCTTGACTGATGGGTTTCTGATGAATTGAACTGGTTTCGCCGACATTATGATTTCGCTGGCAATAAGGAATGAGAAGGGTTGTTATGGACACTAAGACATACTCGGAAAAACTCGAACCATTGGTCGCATTTCTGGACGGTTTGACGCGGCAGGCGACGGTTGATGAATTGCGGTCGGTACTGGAATAGGTCTCGATCGACGCTTCGGATGTGCGCGATTTTGTGCGATTCGGGGAGCATAATTACCTGCGAAACCTCGTCCGCGAAAGCCAGTGGTATCACCTGCTGGTGCTGTGCTGGCGAAGTGGGCAGCGAAGCCCGATCCATAACCATGCAGGTTCGACGTGCGGATTTCGCGTGCTGGAAGGACAACTGACGGAGACAGGGTTCGAGTCGACGCCGAGCGGACTGATGAAGCCGACCGTGACAACGGAAATGCTCAGCGGCGGTGTCTGTGCCGCTCAGGATTCCGACACGCATCAGGTGTCCAATCTGCAGGCAGCAGGTGTGGACCTTATCACCCTGCATATTTACTCGCCGCCGCTGTTGCGCATGGATACCTATTCTCTGACCGATGCGACCGTCGGCGAATTTATCCCGACGATTCTGTCGCACATGGACGGGAGCGGTATCTAGCGGTGTGAATCGTAGTTGCCGCCGCTTTTGTTATCCAAGCCGTGACCGTAAGGGAGCGGACATCAGAGAAATCGCTCCCTTACGGTCACGGCTTGGACAGATGTAAACAGCGTGAATCGTTGTATGTACCATGAGCGTGCATTCACACGGGTAGGCCATGACCGCTTCAAAGCCCACCGATACATTCGACCCGATGAGCGCGGACGCGTTTATATCGCTCAGCTCGATGGAGGGGATCTACGACCCCATCGTCGAGGTGCAGTACATCAAGCCGCTCTCCGCCGATGCGGTCCAGTCTTACAGCTCGATGGAAGGGGTTCTCGCACCCACAACCATCATTGCACCGGTCGTGTCTGCACCAGTGGCTGCCGCAAAACCGAGCGCCACGCCATGGCACGGATACATCGCAGCAGCCATTGCGACCCTGCTTGCCTACCTGCTGCAAGTCCTGCCCGTCGCTCCCTTCACCATCCGCGATGGCGATTCGATCCGCCACCCGATCAGTGCTGCCATCGTCGCCATCCTCGTCGGACTGGCGATTCGCAACCTCCTGCCCGTTCCACTGTCCATCGTCCCCGGTTGTAAGCGGATCGTGAAAAAGGTGATTCCCTACGCCATCGTCATGACTGGTGCGGGTCTCAATCTGAAGCTGATCGCCACGGTTGGGATCGGTGCGTTCGTCGTGACCGTATTGTGCATCGTGGTGGCTGTCGGTGCGTCGTACTATATAGGTCGATTGTTCGGCCTGCGACCGACCACTGCCATGCTGATCGGCGCTGGGACGGGTATTTGCGGGAACAGTGCGATCGTGGCCGTCGCGCCGCTGATCGACTCGAACGATGAAGATCTGGTGTTGTCCGTCGGGACGATCAACCTCATGGGATTGCTGGCCATGCTCGCCTGCCCGCTTGTGGGTCAGTGGTTGCACATGGAAAGTCAAGCCTTCGGTGTCTGGGCAGGGACGACGATCCACGCCGTACCGCAAGTCGTCGCAGCAGGGTTCGCGTACAGCGCAGAAGCAGCCACCATAGCCACCACGGTCAAGCTGGTTCGCGTCACATTGCTGGCACCACTGGTCGCGATTCTGGCGGTGTTCTACGCAAGACGACACACTTCCGACGTGGACCGTGGGCGCAGCATCGTGGTTCATTACGCACGCTTCGTGCCGTGGTTTGTGTGGGGTTTTATCCTGATCGCCGTGCTGAATACCGCCGGACTCATCCCCACGCTGAGCTTTCAGCCGAGCGAGACGATCGGTGGAATCATTGGCTTATCCGGCGAGCACATTGAAGTGTCGCTGTCTGGCACTTTGAAACAGTGTGCGAAAATCCTGCTCACCCTCGCCATGGCAGCCATCGGGCTGGAGCTTGATATCCGGAAACTGGTAGGCGTCGGCAGCAGAGCGCTCACCGTCGGATTCGCAGCCGCAGTGATCCTGTCCTGCGTCAGCCTGCTCCTCATCACCCTGCTACTGTAGTCGCTGCCTCTATCGTTGTGACCTGCCCCCAATCTATGTACCAGTGGTTATGAGAGTCGGTACCTGTTTCTGTTCCTCATCCATCGCCTGTTGGGGCAGGCGGAGCGCAGCGGAGCCTGTCCCAACAGGCGTCGCGATCACCCTTCCCACCTCGTTGC
>JAJRYY010000233.1 GCA_024275565.1 Planctomycetota bacterium | reverse complement strand
CAAAGGATCACGAAACGACACCACAACCACCGCATCCAGAACCACCAGCCCCAGCACAAACCACTTCACCGCCCGCTGAACATCACCAGCAGCCCGCGATCGAACGGCCCTCCAACCAAGCATACCCACCACAACAGCCAAGGTTCCACCCGAAACCCACCCCGAAACGCCACCGTAACCCAGTAGCACCCCAGCAATCGGAACCGCAACCACAGCCCCAACAACCCCACAAACGCCCAAAACCAATCGCCAACGCGCCGATTCACGCGCCTCAGTCCGAGCAAAAAGCGTCAAACTCGTGACATAAACCCACACAATCCCAACAATCGCAAACCCCATCCCGGAATCCACCCCCCCAAACACGCTCAGCCCCAGCAACCAGTTCAACCCCCGACAAGCCCCCATCACCCCTGACGCCAGAAACGTCTCCTTCAGTATCCAGTCATACAGCAAAATAAAAAGCATCAGTGCAGCACCAACCCATAGTGTAATCACCCCAGAATGCCAGACACAAGCCCCAAAACCCGCCGCCAGCAACCCCAAACCGATCCCAAACGCTGTTCCACGTGGAACAGCACCTGAGGGTATCGGACGCTGCGGTCGCTCAACAGCATCCCGCTCCGCATCAAACGCGTCGTTTAAGACCACCCCACCGGCATAAAAGCACACCGAGGCCAGACACAATCGCCCCACAACCCACGCATCGCCCCACACCGCTCCAGCACACAAAGCACCAGCCAGCACGTCAGCCGCTGACGTGAATAGATTGGGCACCCGAATAAGCTGGATGACTCCGCGAACAGGTCCCATGGGTTCTGCTCGCATCAGTCTGCGATCAGGGGGGTTAGTCGTTCGAGGGCGGTGCGGCCTGCGGTGTCGGGATCGTCGAGAAATGGGTACAGCTCTACTGTAAGCCAATCGCTGTATCCGGATGCACGGATGGAAGCGATCACCTCCGCGAAATCGATGGCGCCATCCCCGGGGATCAGGTGCTCGTGGACCCGACTGGCTGCGATGTCCTCAAAGTGATAATGCTTCGTGTACTTCGACAGTCTGCCCACGGTCTCAGCCAATGGGTCCGATACGCAATAGAAATGTCCGACGTCGAAATTCAACCCGAACGCGGGCGAATCGATCCGCTCAGCCAGCGCCTCGAACTGCGACGCGTTTTCGATCAGTAAGTCCGGTTCCGGCTCGACCAGCAGCAGGACACCCTCGGACTCGGCGACCTTCAGCGACTCGTTCAGACCATCCACGAAGGTATCCATCGCCCACTCCCGCGACATGCCCTCTTCCATCGGGCCGCCGGGTTCGGTGGTGATGCAGCGAGCGCCGAGCTTCTTCGCCATCTTCAAGGATGCGATGGTGTGTTCGACGCGCTGCCGGCGGTAGTCCGCGTCGGGTTCGATCCACGAGGGGTGCCAGAAATCCTGCACAGCGTTCATCATGAAGGCGTTGATGTTGGATATTTCGATCCCGGATTCGAGCAATGCACCGCGCATCACGTCGATGTCATCGTCTGTCACGGTTGCGGGCCACGCGTGTGGGGTGTCTGCCATCAGCTCCACGCCACCATACCCGAGGCCAGCCACACGCCAGATCGCGTCGCGGACGGAGTGCTTCATGTATGCGTTTGTGCTGTAGGCGAGTTTCATGCTTCGTCTGTACTTCCGGGTTCCTGGTCAGTGCCGATTCCGCAGGTGACGTAGTCGATCAGCAGGCGCCATTGCTCGAAGAAGTTGTGTTCGTCGACGTTGTAGGGGTCTTTGAAGAAGCAGGACAGGTGCGGCATTGCTCCGCGACGACCGCTGGTGTGTTCAAGAGCGGTCAATCGTGCGAGGTCGATGACAAGGGGTGCAGCCAAAATCGAATCGGTTCCGGTCCAGGTGAATTGAAGGTTCATCTTGGTTCCGAGGAATCCTTCAAAATGCACATAGTCCCATGCGACCTTCCAATCGGCCAGTGACGGGATGTATTCGATGGACGTCCGTGTCACTGGCTGGTAGCCGACGATGCGTGATACGAGTTGTTCTTTGGATTTGATCTTGGAGACTTTGACGGCTGGGTTGCTGAGGATTTCGCCATCGCGATTTCCCAGGACATTGTGCCCGATCCAGCTCAGGATTTTCAAGTGTCGCATTGCGAAGAGTGGTGCGAGGACCGATTTCAGCAGCGTCTCGCCGGTCTTGCCATCGCGCCCTATGTAGAGGACGTCGCGTGTTTTTGCGTATTCCTCGATGGCTTTGACGCGCATGCCGACGGAGGGTGTGAAGTTGATGTAGGAGCAGTCGGCTGCGAAGGCGCCGAGGGCGTAGAGCGAGCTGGTCGGGAGTATTTTGTCGGATTTTGTGCCAAGTGCTTTCCATAGTTTTGCGTAGGTTGCGTGTTCTGCGCGGGGTGTCAGTGGTGGTTCGGATGATGCGATGTTGATCACGATGACATGGGTGAGCTTGTATTTTTTGCGAAAGGCTGAGAGGTCTTCTGCGATGACGTTGACCGCTTCCTGGCCTGTTGAGACGCGTTTGACGTTTCCCTGATCTGCGAGTTTGTGGATGTGGTTGCGTCCTCCGAGGACGACTCCCGGACGGACATTGCGCTGCCAGGATCGGAGTGTGGTCTTGCATGCGTCGATGACATTTGCCCCGATGACGCCTGATTCCAGGTGCATTCCCTGGATGGACTCGTGGAAACCTTCCTTTCGGATTTCGTGACCACCGACCACGATGTTTTCCGGGTCGGTTAGTCCGAGGTTCTCGAATTCGGGCAGGCCTGTGACGAGTCCTGTGGTGTCTGCAAGCTTTTTGGAGAGTGCAGCCAGTCCGAGTGCGACGGTTCCGCCGATTCCACCGCCTGCTCCGATGAGCCAGAGTCCGTATCGATGCTGTGTGGTTTTCTTCTGTTTTTTGTTCTGCTTTTTATCTTGTTTCATAGGAGTGGGGCATCATAGGGTAAGGTTGCTGGTTTCGCCAGTGGGTTAAGATTTGCAGTTGCGGTAAGATCGTGAAAAAAGAAGGTGCGTCCGGGACGCACCCTACGCTGGTGTGTTGACATAATCCGGATTCACGTCAACAAGAGAAGGTGTGTCCGTGACGCACTTTACGAAAGGCTACTCTGATGCCGCTGGATCCTTTTGGTCGTGATATTAACTATCTTCGGATTTCGCTGACGGACCGGTGCAATCTTCGCTGCGTGTATTGTATGCCCCTGAAGGGTTTGCAATTTACTGCGAATGAGGAATTGCTTTCCGCGGATGAGATCCACACGGTTGTTCGTGCTGCTGCGGAGCTTGGATTTCGTAAGATTCGCTTTACTGGAGGTGAGCCTGCACTTCGCCATGATCTACTTGATATCGTCCGGCGGACTGCGAGCGTTGATGGGATTTCGGATGTCGGGATGACGACGAACGCGATCCTTCTTCCTCGTATGATCGATGATCTTGTTTCGGCTGGTCTGCGTCGTATCAATATTCATGTTGATACGCTTGATCCTGAGAATCTTCGTCGGACGATGCGTTTTGCGTCGTCAGATGACATCTGGACCGGGATTCGTGCTGCGTCGGACGCTGGTTTGAATCCCATCAAGATCAATACCGTTGTGGTCCAGAATTACAATGAGGAGGATGTTGCATCGCTTGCCGGGTTGACGCTTGCTTATGACTGGCATGTACGTTTTATCGAGTTGATGCCGCTCGGTGGTGGAGGTTGCGCTCAGATGGCGCTCAGTCAGTATGTTCCGAATGCCGAGACGCGTCGTCGGATTGAAGCGGAGCATGGTTTGCTGACATCGCTGGATACTGGAGATCCTTCTGATGAATCTCGGAATTTTCGGTTGAAGGGTGGTCGCGGGGTTGTTGGTTTTATTTCTCCGGTATCTGAGCCGTATTGTGGGACGTGCAATCGTATGCGTCTGACGGCTGACGGGAAGTTTCATCTATGTTTGCTGCGTGATGATGAGATTGATGTGAAGTGTGCGTTGCGTAGTGGTGGTGGTCAGGATCGTGTGAAGTCGCTTTTGCTGCAGGCTGTTCAGAACAAGCCGACGGGGCATTCACTTGAGCAGGGTATTTCGACGGAGCATCGTGGAATGTTTCAGATTGGTGGATGAACGACAATGAAGCTTGGCGCGTCTGCGGTCATATTTGATCTTGACGGTACGTTGCTCGATACGCTTGATGATATTACATCGGCTGCGAATGCTGCGCTGGCTGAGTTTGATCGTCCTGCGGTGGATCAATCGGATATGCGACTGCTGGTGGGTTCGGGTCTTCATGTGCTTTTGCAGCGGGCGTCCGGGATTGAGGATGATGCTGTGCTTGAGAAACTCGTTGCGCGCTATCGTTTGCATTACGAGCGGGCCATGCTGGATCAGACGCATCTTTATGCTGGTATTTCGGAGATGCTGGACGGGTGTCAGGGTCTTGGTGTGCCGATGTCTGTTCTGTCCAACAAGCCGCATCGGTTTACTGCACCCATTGGTGAGCATTATCTGAGTCGCTGGTGTTTTGTTCGGTTGCTTGGGCATGAGGATGGTACGCTTCGCAAGCCCGATCCTGGTGTTGCGTTGCAGTTGGCTGGCGTGATGGGGCGTAAACCGTCGGATGTTGTGTTTGTGGGCGATTCTTCGGTTGATATTCTAACTGCGCGGAATGCGGGGATGTTGTCAGTGGCTGTGACGTGGGGGTTTCGTGATATTGAGAGTCTGGAGGCGGCGGGTCCTGACCATATTATTCGTCATCCGCGTGAGCTTGTTCCGCTGCTTGATGTATAGTATTTGTCTGGGGTCCTGAAGGGTATGGGGCCTGGTCTGAATGCCTTGTCGGAGGTGCTGCCTGGTTTGATGTTTTTGCGTAAGCACAACAGCTTCCGGACTACCTGATTCAGCGTGGATTGCGTTGCTGCAGAAGCGCGTCTGCGTTGTGTTTATGACAGCTGCGACCCCACTGAATGAATCCTTGACTGCGCGACCCACACAACTATGATGGTGTCGCATAGAAATGTTGAGCTTTGTCGCCCTGCAGAGCAGCGTGCTTGCCGGAAGAATCGCTGCGACGACCTTTGATGTGCACCCTGGATACCGATGATTGCAGGCGCCCAACGATGGATGTAGGCGCCCAACGATGGATGTAGGCACTTGATGAATGTAGGCACCTTGGTTCAATCGCGCCCTGACACGACCGTTTGCCGCCGCTGTCCCGCGAAGTTGAACCTCTCACTGAGCGTTCTCGGGAAGCGTGATGACGGATTTCACGAGATCAAGTCCATCGCAGTGGGTGTTGGGTTGTGGGATGATCTGGTGCTGGAATCTGCCCCGGATTCTGCGTTCGCACTAAGTTCTGACTGTTCTGATCTTCCAACTGATGACGGGAACCTTGTTGTTCAGGCTGCCCGGCTTCTTGATCGTCATGCTGGCGTGGGTCGTGGTCTGCGGATCCGGTTGGCGAAGCGTATTCCGCTTTCGTCCGGGCTTGGTGGTGGTAGCAGCAATGCTGCATCAGCGCTTGATGCCCTGAATGAACTCTGGGGTCTTGGTTTGTCGGTTGAATCGCTTGCGAATCTTGGCGCTGAAATCGGGTCGGATGTTCCGTTCTTCTACAATCTGCCCAGTGCTCTGATGACGGGTCGCGGTGCTTGCGTGACGCCGGTCACACTGCAATGGTCCGGGTGGGCGGTACTTGTGTTTGCCGGATGCGCTGTATCGACGGTGGATGCCTATCGCGTGTGTGTCCCCGGTGCTGGTGTTGCGGACCGCACGGCTGACATTCTCGGTGCGACGTCAGCAGTTGAGCTTGGGGGATTGTGTCACAATGCCTTGACAGATGCAGTGTTTGAGATTGCGCCGGCAGTATCCGATCTTCGACGGTCGGTGCTGGAGGCGGGTGCTCCCCATGCCTGCCTGTCTGGTGCGGGGCAGACCATTTTCGTATTATTTGACGAAAGGGAAGAAGCCAACTCTTTCTACGACCACCTTGTATCATCTGGAATTGGAGCAGGTGCGTGTGTTGTTGAAGCGCCCTGGACTCCGAAGGCACCTATCGAATGAAGGACCACTCCATGGAATTCTCCGAAGTTCGCGTCAAGCTGATATCGAATTCAAGCGACAGGCTTAAAGCATTTTGCTCCGTCACGATCGACGGTGAGTTTGTTGTTCGTGATATTAAGATCATCGATGGTGCCACGGGCGTATTCGTCGCGATGCCGTCTCGTAAGCTCTCCGACCGTTGCGATGGTTGTGGTAGCAAGAATCACCTTCGTGCCAAATACTGCAATGAGTGTGGTTCTCAACTGGCGAAGGATCGAATCCACCGCGACAAGATCGGACGTAGCAAGCTGCATGCTGATATCGCACATCCGATCAATACCGAATGTCGCAACCGACTTCAGGATCGCATTGTTGAGGCTTTTCATAGCGAGGTGGAACTCGCGAAGCAGCCTAACTATGAACCGGTTGACTACGACGCAGAACGCGAAGAGGAGGCGGTCTTTGAGGTCGTGGATGGCCATGAGATTCGCGATGATCACGATGACTGCGGGGACGATGGCCACGAGGATGATAGCGATCACATGGATCATGACGATCACGTGGATCGGGATGATTTAGATCTTCAGGAGAACTTGCAGAGTTTCGGCGATCACTCACCCGATGATGAATCGCTTGATGGGGGTGTTTCTGATGGGGATGAGGACCAGGAGTTGTATGATCCGGATGATTACGATTCGCTTATCAAGGATCTGAAGCGCGATGCTGCCGACCGTCGCGGCGAACGGCCAAGACATGATCGCGGGGGTGATCGCGGGCGGGGTCGACAGGGCAGATCCAGTACGCAGGGCAGATCCAGTACGCAGGGCAGATCGAGTGCGCAGGGTGAGTCCAACACACGGGGTGGTTCCAGGCGCGGAGACGCCAGACGCAAGGACTCTAGGCGTGCTGACCCTAAGCGTGCTGACTCCAAGCGTGGTGATTCTGGGCGTGGTGATTCTGGGCGTGGTGATTCTGGGCGTGGTGATTCTGGGCGTGGTGATTCTGGGCGTGGTGATTCTGGGCGTGGCGATTCTGGGCGTGGCGATTCTGGGCGTAATAATTCAGGGCGTGGCGAATCTGGGAGCGATGGGTCTGGTCGGATCGCCCGTCAGGAGAAACCTGTCAAGCCATTGGCTTCTGGTAGTGCTGCCTCTGATCGCGTGGTCGATGTGTTTGATGATGACGGCTTCGGTGCCGGGCTGACGATTGACAGTGGCAGTGACGGTGACGGTGGCAGTACCAGTACCAGTGGCAGTGGTGGTGGTAGCGGTCGCAAATCCGGACGTTCCAAAGCCAGTGAAACGGTTAAGAAAAAGGGATCTGCCACCAAGCGGGAAGCTGTCAAGCAGGAAGCTGTCAAGCAGGAAGCTGTCAAGCAGGAAGCTGTTAAAGTGGAGGCTGTGGGGGGCAGGGTAGCGGATGCCGGGCATGAGAAGGTCGTCAAGGGTGCGAAGTCGAGTGCACCAGTCTCAGTGCAAGCCACCGTACCTGACGCGGTCGACGACGATGATGACGGTTTCGGTTCTGGTATTCTGTAGACGCGACCATGAGCGATCTGACGCAACTTGTACAAACCTTCCCTCGGATTCGGGTTGCACTCGTCGGGGATTTGATCCTCGACGCTTACGTCTACGGTGACGCCGAGCGTATCAGTCCTGAAGCGCCCGTGCCAGTCCTTCGTGTCCGTGAGCGGCAGCAGCGTGTCGGCGGTTGTGCCAATGTGGCTGCCTGCCTCCGAACGCTTGGTGCCCAGGTGCGTTGCATCGGCGTGATGGGTCGTGACCGTTCCGGTCGCACCTTGCTCGATTTGCTGAGCGAGATGGACGTGGATGCGAGCGGTTGCGTCATCACCGAGCATCGCGAGACCACGACGAAGACCCGGTTTGTGGGTTTGGCGCAACATCGCCATCGTCAGCAGCTCATTCGTCTTGATGAAGAATGCGTCGATCCGCTCACGCCGGGAGATGCATCCGTCTTGCGTGATCGCATTCTCGCAACGATCGAAGAATCTGACGTCATCTGCATTGAGGATTATCAGAAAGGGGTTGTGACACAATCTCTGGTGGCTGACATTATCGAGCACGCCAGAAAGCACGGCAAGCCCGTCCTGATCGACCCGGCCCGCATTGGTGACTACTCGCTATACAGCGGTGCCACAGTACTGACACCGAATCGCACCGAGCTTTCCGACGCCACCGGGTTGTCCTTCGAGACGCCCGAGCAGGTGATGGCTGGTTGCAACGAGTGGCGGGACCTGTGGGATGTTGAGTGCCTCATCGTGACACTTGATCGCGACGGGTCCGTTGTCGCATCTCGGGGTGCAGAGCCGTTTCACATGCCCACACGCCCGCGAAGCGTCTACGACAATACGGGTGCAGGGGACGCCGTGCTTGCGACGCTGGCAGCTGCCATTGGCGGGGGCGCAACCTATGTGGAGGCTGCGCGACTTGCGAATATTGCCGGTGGGCTTGAGGTTGAAAAATTTGGCTGCGTCCCGATCAAGGCTGACGAGATCCTCGCTGACCTTCGGATTGAAGAGCGTCGTCGTAGCGGGAAGCTCCGCACCCTGGACGAGCTTCTCCCCGAGCTTCAGCTCCGACGTGACCGTGGTGAAACCGTCGTTTTCACGAACGGGGTCTACGACGTTCTCCATCCCGGTCATGTTGATCTTCTAGCAAAAGCGCGCAACGAAGGCAGCCTGCTCGTGGTGGCGATCAACTCTGACGAAAGCGTCCGCACGCTTGACAAAGGTGGCGACCGCCCCATCAACCCGGAAACCTTTCGCGCGACGATGCTCTCCGCGTTCGAGTCTGTGGATTATGTTGCGATTTTCGACGACTCGACACCCACCAGATTCATCGAGCAGATTCATCCGGACGTACTCGTGAAGGGTGGGGACTGGGCGGAGAAGGGTGTTGTTGGCAGGGAGATCGTTGAAGGATATGGTGGCCGCGTCTGCCTCATTCCGTTTCTTGAAGGTTTCAGTTCGACCTCGATCATCGAACGTATCCGTGGTGGAATCTGTACCCATGACCAGTGAACATGCGACCTGTGACGCCATGCTGCATCAGATTGATGACCACATCCGTACGGTCGACTCGTTGCGTGATGATGTTGCTCTGCTCGAATCCATGGCTGACCGCATGATCGAAGCGTTTCGCGATGGGAAACGCATCTACATCCTGGGGAATGGCGGTAGTGCAGCCGACGCACAGCACATCGCAGCCGAACTTCTCGGGCGGTTCAAACGCGATCGCAAGGCGTTGCCGGCGGTGGCACTGACGACCGATTCGTCCTGCCTGACCGCCATCGGGAACGATCTCGGCGGCGACGAACTGTTCAAGCGGCAGGTCGAAGGACTTGTGACCCGTGGCGATATCGTGTGGGCGCTCAGCGTCTCGGGTTCGTCACCGAATGTCCTCCGCGCGATTGAAGCCGCCAGGGTAATTGGGGCTGTCATTATAGGGTTTACGTCCCGTCGGGGAGCATCGCTTGCGGAGAGATGTGATTATTGTCTCAAGGTCGATGCTGACGCCAGTGACCGTGTGCAGGAGGTACACGAGCTTGCGTACCATATGATTTGTGATCGTGTAGAGTCAGCCTTCGTCTGATGCGCGATCGAACACCGTGCGTCTGGCAGGCGTACCCTTAGATATGCATGATGTTAGATAAACCCATAGGTGCGAGAACGCATCACGCGAGGCAGCATGAACATTCTCATTACCGGTTCCAGCGGACAGATCGGCACGAATGTGGGCATCGCACTGCTCGATCGCGGGGACACCGTGACCGGTATCGACATCCGCGCGAACACCTGGACCGATCGCATCCCAACGCAGACGTTCGATCTTTCGAAGGCAACGCCATCGGATATTCCCGCACAGAAATATGATGTTGTCCTGCATTTTGCTGCCCACGCCAAAGTGTACGAACTCGTTGAGCATCCTGACCGGGCGATGGAAAACATCAACATGCTTTTCCCCGTGCTCGACTATTGCAGACAGCAGAACACGCCGATCATTTTCTCCAGCTCGCGAGAGGTTTATGGCGACATCCACCGCCACGTCACCGAGGAAGCATCCGCCGACTTCGTGGTGGCTGAGAGTCCGTATTCGGCGAGCAAAATCGCCGGTGAAGCACTCATTTACTCCTACGCACAATGTTACGATCTGCCCTACCTCGTGTTACGATTCAGCAATGTTTATGGGCGATTCGACAATGACATTGACCGACTTGAACGTGTGATTCCGTTGTTTGTCCGGCGTATTGCGGATGGTGACGCGATCACGGTCTATGGTCGCGAGAAGGTGCTGGATTTCACTTACGTTGAAGATTGCGTCAATGGCATCCTCAAAGGCATCGATGCGCTGATCGATGGGCGGGTCAAACACCAGACGATCAACCTCGCCTATGGTCGCGGAAGTTCGCTTGAAGACCTCGTCAATATGATCGGGATGGCCGTTGGAAAAACGCCCGATGTGACCTATGAAAGCAGTCGATCCGGCGAGGTGACGCGCTATGTTGCCGACATCGCCAAAGCCCGCGACCTCCTCGGATACACGCCCCAGGTCCCCCTCAGCGGCGGGTTGCCCAAAGCAATTCAATGGCAGCGAGACACCGGCGCTCTCTGAGTACGCGACGCGGGTCCGAATAAATACGCGACACAGAGCCGAATAAATACGCGGTACGGATTCGGACGGCGGGACCGCTACCCCACGGCTGTGACTGCCTGATCGAGGATGTTCAGAGCTGCTTTGATTTCCGTTTCGGTGACGCACAATGGCGGAGCAAAACGCAGAGCGGTTTCGCCGCAACCGAGCAGGATCAAACCGCGATAGAACGCGTCCAGAACGATCTTGTCACGCACTTCTGACGATGGCTGACCGCTTGCATCCAACGCGTCCACGCCGATCATCAGACCAAGCCCGCGAACGCCGGACAGGCTCTTATGCTTCTCGACCATTTTCTCCAGCTCGCCGGTGAGAAACGCACCCATCTTCCGGGCGTTTTCCATCATGCCATTCTCCACCTGATCGAGCGTGGCGAGAGCAGCCGCACACGCGACGGGATTTCCGCCATAGGTACTGCCCTGTGCTCCCGGTGGCCAGTTCATGATATCATCGGGAGCGACGAGCGCGCCGATCGGCATCCCACTGGCGATCCCCTTTGCGATCGTGATGATGTCGGGGACAACGTTGAAATGGTCGCAGGCAAACCACTTACCCGTACGCCCGCAGCCCGACTGAATCTCGTCACACACCAGCAGAATCCCGTGCTCATCGCACAACGCTCGCAAAGCTTCGAGGAAACCCGGCGGCGAGACGTGGTAGCCACCTTCGCCCTGCATAGGTTCCACAAAGATCGCGGCGATCTCCTCCGGGGCAGCCTGGCGACGGAAAATCTCCTTGATGCTGTCGATGTCGCCAAATGTTGCATGGGCGACCATCGGGATCAGCGGCTGAAAGCCCTGCTTCTGGCGTACCTTGGAGCTGGTCAGAGAAAGCGCACCCATCGTGCGACCGTGAAAAGCACCGTGGAAAGCGATGACCCATTTTCGATTCGTCGCAAAACGGGCAAGCTTGAAGGCAGCCTCAACGCATTCCGCACCACTGTTCGTGAGGTAGACGCGTTTGGGTTTATTACCCGGCGTGATCTCAGCCAACTTCTCGCACAGGGCGATCATGGGTTCGTAGTAAAAATCACTGCCGCAGATGTGGATCAGATTGTCAGCCTGGTCTTTGATGGCTTTGACGACAGATGGGTGTGCGTGACCGGTAGCACATACCGCAATACCAGCAGCAAAATCGAGAAAGAGGTTGCCATCGACATCTTCAACCACGCACCCACGGCCACGGTGTGCGACGAGCGGCATGTCGCGGGTATAGGACGATGAGGTGACCTTGTGATCTCGCTCGATCATCGCTTTTGCCTTCGGTCCGGGGAGGTCGGTGATCATCTTCGGCACATCACCATTGGCGGTCGCGGCTGCAATATCCTGAATCGTAGCGTCGAGCAGTTGCGTCATCACGTCACCTCTACTTCAGCGAAATTTCTATCAATAGATGGGTGCTCAGCCGTATCACGCACGATGGCGGAGTGACCCATGTTCTCTGACCGATACCCTACACCTTCCTATCGGCGTTCCGCGACACGACTGCACGTCCGCGCGACATGACTGCACGTCCGATAGTGCTTCGGCAGCTCATACGCCATTATAGGACCGAGAATTCCGGGACGACATGCTCAGAGCAGCTTTGGTTATGAAATTTTTCCAGTTCACAAATCACCCTGCAAACCCGCAACCTCGTCGAAACGCCCGATCCACCAGCCATCCCCAAGCCAATCCCCCCATCCCCAAAGCACCCCCTGCGCCTTCACAGGCGGACGTCAGAACCTCCTCCCACCCGCCGACACGTCCCCCCTGACCCTCCCCCGCCAGCTATACCACTACAGAGCAAGGTCCTACGACCCCCTGAACGGAAGATTCCTACAAAGAGACCCGCTCGAATACATTGACGGTATGAATCTCTACGAATATGTGGCTAGTCGACCAAGCGTGTTCATGGACCCACTCGGTTTAACGGGTTTCGAAGACATTGACAAAGGTGACTTGTTTTACGGATGTCGATGTGGATGGATCGACTTTGGGCATGCTGCAGATTCGAGTAACATGAACACCATGATACAAACTATATTGACGCAAAACGGTTCAAGGTCACCTACTATGTGTCTCCGGAATTACGCATCTTCACTCAAGGCGGAGCATTCTATGTCAAGAGGGACTTGACACATAGCCAAAAACTTGGCGTCGCACTTGTAATCGCAAAACGTGTACTCTACGACATTGAAGTTGTCCAGAATAGCCTGATAGGACGACTTGGTACAAACTCAGGGTTTTCGGAGGAAGATCTTCCGTCGGACATTGTGGGATTTTATCGAACACTCCACCACTACACCCGCGACACAATTCGTAGTCTGTGTGATGCGATTCCGCCTTCAGAAGCAAAATCTATTTGGAAGCGCAATGGAGGCCTCAAGAAGAATTTCTCCTTTAAGCCGAACCTATATAAGACATGTTCGTGCAAAGGAAAATCCACTGCTTGGCCGACAGCCCTATCCCATATGACGGAACATAAAGATGGGGTGCGTCCTTGGAGGGGTAGCGATAACCCAAGTGTGTTTGACAAGTGAAAACTGGAGATCCGTTGATTAGATCGGTATACAGCCGGATTGGATTAGTTGTGGTGTGTACACTGGTTGCATACTTTTCGTGCCATTGGTTGTGGTATGTTCTCGTCGGCAACTTAGCATTCGAACGCTCATCGTGGCAGTTTCAGGCGTTCTTCGAGTCTCGCGTACTGACGAGCCTGCCAGTATATGAGGTTGCAGGAACCCTCACTTATGAAACAGAAACAACAGCACTAGACCCAAAACAAGCGTGCGGCGATCGGTTGTTGGCCGACGGCGCGGCGGGCGGCGGCGTGCGCAGCATCGACCGCTCGCCGTATTTTCGGGTCGATTACTCACCGTACTCAATAATCGAGTGACGATCGCCAAATTGT
>JAJRYY010000232.1 GCA_024275565.1 Planctomycetota bacterium | reverse complement strand
TTCATGACCCGACTCATGGCTTCAAACAATTCCAGGAACCCCTTTTCGCGTACCTGCCTCGCGATGATTGTGACGACGACCGCGTCCTCCGGGAGAGCGAGTTTTCGTCGCGTTTCGGATCGATCTTCAACCGTGAACCGCCCGGGATCAAAATGGGAGAGATCGATGCCGTTTCCGAGAAAACGAAGCTTCTCACGCGGCGCGATTCCAACACGAACAGCAGTTTCAACATCTTCTGGATTCTGACTGAAAATGATGGTGGAAAACCGAGCGGCCACTTTCTCCATGCTGATGAATATGAACCGCTTCAGCGGGGGAGTATGATCGTGAAAGTAGAACCCGTGCAGAGTGTTGATGATGATCGGAACACCCGCCAGCCACGCGGCAAGCTGACCGAGCAATCCTGGTTTCGGCGTGTGCGTGTGTACAACCGTGATGCGCTCACGCTTGAAATAGCGCGTCATCTGCCAGACCGCGACGAGGTCTGCAAAGGGTGATATACGTCGCGGAATGGAGACATCCACCATCTGAAAACCCTTCTCCAGCAGCCAGGAACGCTCCGACCCCGGCGTACTCACACAGCGAACGTCATATCCCGCGTCCATCAGGGCATCCACCTGAGCTGCGAGCAACGCCTTGAAACTTACATCGACAGCAGCCACCTTCGCGACTCGTATCGTATCGTGATTCTGACCCACTGCAGCCATCACTCTGCCGACTCTTTGGGCGATGGTGCAGGAGGATCATCCACACGGACCATTCCGAACCTGTGTACCGCGTAGAGCAGTACGCCATATGCGACGCCATAGAGGAGGAAGAGATGTCGAGTGCGGACCTGAATCGCCATCATCCCCAGTAAGGCAAATCCGCCCGCCAGCAGATAGCTGATGCGCACGACACGTCGAACACTCATCCCCCGGTCAATCAGTTGATCGTAAAAGTGACTCCGATCCCCAGCCATCAAAGGTCGTTGTGCACGCCATCGCCTGACCAAAGTCAACACCATGTCAGTCACGGGCAATCCAAACACCATCATCGAACCTACCATCCACCGGATACGCTGCTCATCTGCAAACATGAGCAATAGAATGGCTGCATTCATGCCGAGCAACATCGAACCCGCGTCGCCCATGAAAATCCGCGCCGGATTCCGGTTCAATGGCAAAAAACCAAACGATGCGCCCAGGAGCGCCAACGACAATACGACGCGCTGAACCTCTTCCGGATTCCAGTTGCTGTGCATATGCAAATGAACTGCCAGCGCGAGGAATCCGATTGAGATGATCCCCAGCACCCCGGAACACAACCCATCGAGACCGTCAATCAGGTTGGTCGCATTACATGACCCAACGATAATGAACACGCTAACCGGAAGAGAGTAGACAACGACCAGCCATTGATCTGATGCTTCCAGCCGCAATCGTACCGAATCAAATATGACCCCAACAATGTCAGTGCCAATCCCAAACCCCACCACAACCAATGCAATCACGACCCCTGCTGCAAGTTTGAGTTTTGGGGGTAAGGAGCGAATGTCGTCAACAAGCCCTAAAAGCGTGATAAGCGTCCCAGCAATCACCACCCCAATCATCTTCATTCTGAACATCGACGGTCCATCGCCCGCCACATAGCCGGGTGAATCCGCATTTTCAAACATGAAAAATGCAATCAACAACCCCGCCAGCCAACCACCAAGGATCGCAACGCCACCCAGGTAAGGGATTGGCTTCTTGTGAGTCTTCAACCAGTCGTCCGGGCGGTCCACAATTTTGTATCGAAGTGCGAAGATTCGACAGACCGGCGTGAGCGCGAGCGATACCACGAACGAACCTACCAGGATCGGCCAATACGCCATTACGATTTCCGGCAACGTCGTATTCATATCATGCGACCCAAATTCACACTTTAACTCAATAGCCGATGTCTTCAGAATCCACCATTACTTCCTCATCGACACTATTCTCGACCATCCTTCAAATTCAGCAAGTCACCAGACGAAAGGCCCCCGATGTGGCAGTAACACGTCCAAATCGGACCGGGGTTCCGGCACACTCAAGCACCGAGAGTTGAGCAGTTCAGCGTAACACGCCACCACTCGCCCGCAAATCATCTGTTCGTCAAAATCACGGACTGCTCGCCGATGCCCAGCATCTCCCATCCGCACCCGCAGATCCCCATCATTCAGAAAACATCTGATCGCATCGCATAGCGCGTGAGGGTCTCTCGGTGGTATCAACACACCGTTCACACCATCATCCACAACTTCCCGACACCCCCGAACATCCGTGGTCACAATCGGCAATCCCATCGCACAGGCCTCTATCGCTGAACGCGGAAAACCCTCCCGCCAGCTCGGTAACACAAACACATCCATGCACGCCAGCAATTCTGCCATATCGTCCCGGGGACCCAGATAACGCACGCACGATCCAATCCCATATTTCTCATACTCGTCGACTTCCAACCGACCTGCCCGGTGCTCTTCTTCCGGGCCGATTATCAGGAGGTGGAAATCCTGCCGTTCGTCCAGTAACACTTTAACTGCTTCGAACAACTCGACATATCCTTTATCCGCCACAAGCCGGCCAACCATCCCGACGATCAGCGTTTTTTCAGGAACCCCTATCTCACGCCGTTTCGACACCCGGAATGCTGCGTCGTATCGGTCCGGACTAAACCGCGAAAGGTCGATACCATTGCCCATAAAGCGGATCCGGTCACGCCTGCAGATACCAAGACTCACTGCGGTATCTATATCTTCACTGTTTTGGCTTAAAGTGAAATCTGCACATCGCCCCCCTACCCACGCCATGGCCACATAAAACCATCGCGACAACCTGGGCATATCGTCGTGAAAATAAAAACCGTGGATCGTATTCACAACGATCGGGACACGCGCCAACCTGGCTGCGACCTGACCCAGAAGTGCAGCTTTGGGCGTATGCGTATGGACAATCGTAATACGCTCGCGACGCATATATCGGAACAATTTCAACAACGCGCAAAGGTCAGCCCAGGGCGAAATCGACCGCCGGATATCAAACCCCGCATATCGGACGCCATGCTTCTCAAGCCAGTCCCGATTCGGACCTGGATAACAGGCGCAATGTACCTCATAACCTGCAACCTGAAATGCCCGGAGCTGTGCCCACAACAACACGACCAGCGTCGTGTCAATCGACGCAACCACAAGAATCTTCGGGCGATCTTTCACTGAGTGCGTCAAGAGACTGTTACTCCCGCAATCAGATTCTCGTAGACCTTCTCATATCGATCAAACATCGAATCCTGACTGAACTCGTCCCGAATCCTCTCGACCGCAGCCGCACCCAGCCGCTTTCGAAGCGACTCATCCCGATAAATCCGCATCATCGCATCCGCGAGCGATGCAGGATCGCGCGTCGATACCAGCAAGGCATCCTGACCGTCTCTCGCTACTTCCGGGACGCCCCCCGCCCGCGTGCTCACCACAGCCATCCCCAATGCCATGGCTTCCATCAATGCGCGCGGCATGCCTTCGCTGTACGAAGAAAGCACGAATGCATCACAGCATCGCACCACTGCTGCTACGTTGTCCACAGGTCCGAGAAATAGCACGCGATCCTCGAGACCCATCCGCCGCACCTCCGCTTCAACCTGCTCGCGACCATCACCCCCGCCGACCAGGACCAGCCTCGCACCCTCAACTTCCGCACTGACCCGTGCCATGGCTTGCAGTAACCCGGTGTGATCCTTCTCTGCCCGAAAACTCGCCACCATAACGAACAGGAATCCATCAGGAAGCCCGATCGATTCCCGTGAGGCGGGCAGGATTGCTGGCGAGAAGACCTTCGTATCAATGCCATTGGGTATCACGAGCAACCGCGAGGCTGGCGTACCCACTACATCCGCACGCCGATCTGCGACAGCTTGTGCATTGCAAATCAGAAGATCCAGAAAATGCTCTGTTTTCCGATCGATCCTGGCCTGTAATCCCGTCCGCTGCTGATCCAGTCCGCGTACCCCGGTGACATGGTGTGGTACACGAAGCGTCCGCTGCATCAACCGCAAACCAAGACTCAACCGCAAACCATACGTCTGAACAAGATCGAACCGATTCCGTCGTAAATATCCATACACCTTCGCAAACCACGAAGCCCCGATCCGCCGCCCACCGCCTCGCAACGCAACAAATGGAATACCGCTCGATTCTGCAATGGCATTCATCGGACTGTCCGTCCACGTATTCACCAGAACCGCATCATGCCCCCGCTCGACAAGCCCTTTCCCCAGAGAAATGGCGAACGTCTCTGTACCGCCAACTCCCCCATGTCCCATCAACTGAAGAATTCTCATCCAACCAGCCTATCCATCGTTACGCCTCCCCCACCCGAGCAGACGCAATCCATCCCGTGTGAGCTTCACCCCCCAGTTCACCACCTTCGCCCAGGGACGGTCCAGAAACCGCTCAACACCCACCTTGCAACTCAGGTAGGCAGACACTCGCCCCCGCAGCATGGCTGGAAAGTCCTTGCTGAATGTAACCCGACTCAGCGCAACCATTTCCGAGTCCTTCACACCCTCCCTCAAACGTCGTAAATTCCCATTGCATCGATCCTCAGAATTCACAATATACGCCCTGTATCCACACGCCCGAGCGATCCCCACCGCCTCTTCATCATACCCGCCCCCCGGAAAGCAAAGAAAATCAACCGGACGACGTACCAGCTTCTCCAGGCGCAGCTTGGATTCGGCAAGCTCATAGGTGACGCGTTCCCGCCATGCATCCTTACTCTCAAACTCACCCTTCTTTTTGATCGCATTCAACGACTCGATACACTGCAGACCCTCCCGTTCAAACCGCTCCTTCGCCACGTCTATAAATGCCTCATCCGGGATAAATCGCCACGCCCGAATCGCTCGATCACTCTCAAAAATCGGATATCCAGCCGGCAGCGACTCCTTATACTCTACCTGCCGCGCTAACCAGTCTGGTTTACCCTCAGGATCCAACCGCCACGCCAACCAGTGATACTTATCGAACCTTTCCCGCCGATAAAGATCAATCACCCGATCGGAGCAAAACTCACGATCATGCGTCATCGTATGACACTGAAACTCGAACACCCCCCTGTCAGCCATGCTCTGAATCTCAGCTTCATTCAGGTACCCCCACGCATCTGGTACTTCTTCGAGCGTCCGGACCGATCCCTTCCCGACAAAATCCAACGTCACAAACACGGTCCCCTTGGCCCTGAACTCTTCCAGCACCTTTTCGGCGATCAGTAAATTGTCCAGATATCCATCATCAAACGTCAACGCCACCACAGGCCGATCGCCCAACGAACCATTTTCCGCCATCCCCCATAGCTCCGACAGGGTCACAAATGTATAGCCATTTCGTACAAAATAGCGCAAATGTTCGCGAAGTTCTTCCGACCGATGCGCCAAAAATCCAAGCGGCGATGCCTCCGGATGGTTGTTGATCGCGTGATACATGACAATCGGAATATCACCCATCAATGCCCATCTCCCTCAACCCCACCGTCCTCCATCGCATTGATAATGAACTTCCGCTTCCCGCCGCTGGTCACCTCAATCTCATCCACCCGCACCACATCCACCCGCACATCCTCACCCGCCGCCTCACACACTTTTTTCTGTATCACCCCCGCAGATTCATCCCGATAAGACTCATTCACCTTAACCCGAAGCTCAAAATGCGACAGCGATCGCTGCACCAGTTGCAATTCTTCGATCCCCTCGACCGTCTTCGTCACGATTGTCCAGAACTGCCCCGGCAGCATCCGTCCAGAGGCAGTCCGAATTTCATCATGCATCCGACCATCCAAGGTCAACAGGTCCGCCCCATAATGCCCACACGAACACGAACCCCAACCAGGCGTCCCCGCGTCGCCCACCGCATACCGAATGAACGGCGTCGCCCGATTGTCCAGATCCGTAATCAACAATTCACCTTCATCGCCCCGCTCAACAATGAACCGTGTTGGCGGAATATGCATCTCCCCCCGCTCGCGACACTGCTGAGCAATGATCCCAAATTCGCACGACCCATACCGATTGTACACCGGCCCGCCAAAGTACCCTTCGATCAACGATCGATCCGTATCCAGCATCGCCTCACCGGAGCAGATGATCGCCCGTGGCGCGTGCGTCTCAATCTCCCGATCTCGCCCAACCTCCGCAAGACGCCGCAAATAACTCGGATACCCCATCAACACTCTGGGCTTAACCTTTCCAAGACGACGCAGATAGTCAACAGCCATCCCGTCATCCATCCCCACCCCCTGCCACACATCCGTATTGAGCAGAAAACGCTTCACAGCCCGCACAAAATTCGTCTTCACGCCACCTCGCTGCACAACGCCCCACACCGAAACGCTGCAATCGCCCCACATCTCAACGTCCACACTCGCCAGGCATCTACGCACGGCAGCAGTCCGCTGGACAGCCATCTCCCTGCTCTGAAAAAACCGAAAATTCACACCCGTGGATCCACTCGTAGATCCAGACCGATACGCCTCCGCCCGCCCGGAAAGCTCACTCAGATGTTCCGAGATCATGGCTTTGCTCACAGGCGGAATCCGGGCAACATCCGCCATATCTCGAATGCCACCCTCTGTCACTCCAGCATCATCCAGAAGCTTCCGATAAAATGTAACGCCCCGAAAATGCTTCAGCAATTCATTCAGCTTATCAATCTGTAACGCCACAAGACCATCGCGATCCAGACGCGCTACTGACTGCATCTCACGCCCCGCTCGAATCACATCGCGCGCACCCATCGCACAAGCCGTCCCGCAGATGATCCGCCCCAGAGTGCTATTCATGCAGAATCGCCCCCTCCCGCGCAACCGAATCGCCAGCAAGCTCATCGTAAAACCGCTCAAGAGCGCGACAATCCGCCGCCACACTGAAATCATCCACGATCCGATCCTGTGCAGCAGATCGCAACCCCCGAAGCTCATCCCATCGCAATCGAACATCTTCAATCACATCAGCAAGCGACTCAGGATTGACAGCCAACGGCGGCCGAAGCGCCCCCTGTGTATAATCGTACACGAGCGGTGGCATGGTACGTCGCAATCCTTCCGGCAACGCATCCTCACAGGGCACAAGAAAACCGCTGACACCATCTTCGATAATCTCAGAAGGTCCACCAACACGCCCCGCGACTGCGACCATCTTATCCAGCATCGCCTCAGCAAGCGTCACACTAAACGTCTCATTGTACGACGTACAAAGATACACATGCGCCTTCGCGTGATACAACCTCGGGTCGGGCTGATACCCCTCAAAATGCACCGCCTCCGCCACGCCCAGTCGCTCTGCTTCCGCCGAACACGCCGCCCGCTCAGGTCCATCCCCCACCACAATCAGCTGAACGTCACGCATCCCCCGATCGTGCAACACTTTCACGGTGCGAATCTGCGTCGAGAGGGCCTTGATCGGAACCATCCGGCAAACCGTCATCATCGTAAAAGGTGATATGGGAAAGTCATCCGGAGCAATACAGTCGAGGCGACGATCTGTCCGAACCCCATTGTAAATCACAATCTTACGACATTCTGGCGAGAGAAATTTCGTCCAGACAGCCAGGGTCGAATGCGAATTGAACACAAATGCATCCGTGCGACCCAACAGCAACCGCTCAATGGTCCGCCCTCGGAACTGCTTGAATACACCCACCCCACGACAATGTACGATGAGCTTGCGTTTGCTTTGACCACTTCGATTCCCCCGCCCCCGAAGCAACGCCCGAGTCCACATCCCCGCACCCGAATTGTGTGCATGAACAATGTCCGGTCGAAACTCATTGGCAACGTCGATCAATGCTCTGCAGAACCGCAGGCTATACCGAGACGATCGTCCCAGCACGAAACAGGAAATCCCAGCCTCACGAAGCGGTTCCAGTCCCTCTTCAAGAACACCATGGCGAAAAGCGCACAAGGCATGCTCGTGACCACTCCCATGCTCCGCCCAATGTCGGAGGGTCTCCAGAACCTGCGTCTCCACACCACCGATCGCAAGCGAATTGATACAATGCAGAACGCGACTCATGCGACTGACGCCCTCCTCATCCGCCGCCACGGCACCAGCGATTGCAATTCCTCAAGACGGTATCCGCCCCCAATCCATAACGCAATGAACCCTCCCACTACGACCGCACAGGAAATCCACAATGAAGGACCATCAAGCCAATACGCCACCACACCCGTCAACACCACAACCACCTGTCCGACGAACATGATCCGGGGTGGAAGTATCCGATCCGTTTCTCCAAGTCGTCCAAGCCCGATAAACAGAATGACCGAGTTCACAACATGTCCGATCCCCTTCGCAGCGATCACCCCCACGATACCGAGCGGTGCGACCAGAACCAGGGTCAGGAACAATTGAATCGCATTTTGCCCCAGCTTGCTGCAAAACACCGTTGGCATCCGCTCATGCGCCATCAACGTCATACTGTTCACCGTACGCGTCGCATCCACATTCATCACGATCGCCAACAGCAGCAACCAGAGATGCTGTACCTCGCAAGCCTCACCAAAAATACTCGAAATCGGTCTCGAAAATGCAATGAGTACGATCGACAGCACCGCGTACATCCCGACCGTCAACCGGGAGACACGCCGATATGCGATCGCAACCTCGCCGCCACCGTCAGTACCCAGCAGCTTCGAAAATGTCGTCAAGATCAAATGTCCCAACTCACGGGCAGCCATCGGGATCATTTTCGTAATCTGAAACAACAGAAAGTATGCCCCGAGAGATTCCTTCCCAAACCAGAGATTGATGATGATCACATCAATCGTTGCGTATGCGAATACCATCACAGTGTCCAGATAGGAGAACGACCCAAATCGAAACACGCCGCTCGGAAATGCTGGCTTCCACGTCCAACGAATCCGTCGCGACAGAATCACCACCGATACGAGCAGACTGACACTGGCAGACACACCGACAACAACAGCAAACCACTCCTCCGGGTTCGCAAAAAAACCAGGCGCACCCGTGCAATAAACGTACACAGCCATCCCCGAAACGAAGAACAGTTGACTTCGCAACAGCAACGATGCCCACCCAAACGCCATCCCTCCCATCAGGATGGATGTGGTCAAATTCGGCAACAAAGTGAGCGGTATCAACAAACGCATCAACCACTGCGTCCGAACAGGAACCTCCTTATCCAGAATCCACTCAAACACACCCGGAAACACGAGCGTCACAATGAACCCCAACAATGCGACCCCCAGCACAAGATAGGTATACCCGGCGACAAACTGAGCTTGCCGTTCTGACTCGTCAATTTTCGGAAAAAACGCAGGCATAACATTTCGCCCGCCGGGAAAAAGAAATGTGCTGATCCCTTGTACATAAACAGTCGAAAATACCGCGAAGGCCCCAACGATTGCCTTGGTCTCATCAATTTCGCTGAAAAACCAGTTCCGGACGTATGCAAGCGGTAATGCGATTCCGGCAATCATCAGGGATATTGCAGCACCGCGCCTGGCTTGTGATGCGACGCGACTGACACGAGATTGGACGCGCTCGGCAGTCATGACGGACCACCCGGATCACGCATAAATATTTCTGGCCTGGGCAAAATAAGCATTTGGATCAAACACCTCGGTCGACGCTGCCTCACGGCGTTTGGCGAGCGCGGTCAGAACCCAGCTCAGAAAAATGGGGTACATCACATAGCGTTTCCGCGGCTCGAAGTCTTCCATCAGTGCCCCAACGACCAGCGCGACCACGATGACGACGTACACCTTCCAGTCCAGATTGTTCCGTAAATTACTGAAAAACGCCCACGCCACGATAGGTAACCCAAGCAGATAAAACGTATGCGGTATCGCGAGAAACCAGTTCCCATGCTGCCAGGGAAGGGGAGAGACAAACACTTTGAACAGTCCATAGAGGTTCCCGGCAGCCCCCGTCACCGCACCCGCCCCGCCGCGCATCTCCACCATCCGCCACCCCTCAGCCCCCGTCATCACAAGGAACCCGACACCAATCACACCCATCAGCAGCGCCCGATAAATAAGCTTGATGTTTCGCCCCGTGACAAGATTCGCCCCGAAAGCACATAGTATGATCGCCGTAAGATACAACCGTATGGTCCAGATAAACCACAGAAAGAGTCCGATCGCCAACCACCTCAGAACCGCCTGCTGATGGGTACCGCTGTTCTTCTCAATCCCACCCGCACCCAGCGTCCGGTCAGCAAGCGCCATCACCGCCATAAACAGCGACAGAATCACATCATCCTTCAAATTTCGGAAGTGATAATACAAAAACTGATACATCACCACACCGAGGATCATATAGCCCACATACGCCAGACGCTCACCCAGCTTGTCACGCCACGTCACGGCAAGCATCCCCAGAGCAACATGAAAAAACAACAGCTTCATGATCCGCAGAAACAGGATCGGGTGGTCAGGGCAAAACTGAAATGCAAGCGTATTGAGGTACGGATAACCAAGGTGCGACTTCCCACCCCGCTCACGAATCAGATCGCTCGGTGAGATCTCCCACAAGTGATATTGCGAAAATGCTTCCCCAAAATCGTAATATTTCTTGGCATCTACGGAGGCATCAAGCTGGATCGGTATACCGTATGTTTTCACCGTCTGCGCATGAAACATCAGGATCAGAATCAGCTTAATCCCGATAACCATCACGACCGAGACACGAAAAATCCCCGAAAACCCTCTGCTCATCAAGAAAGGTATGACAAACAGGAACAAGATCGCCACCAGCACAGGAGCCATCTCACCCCCCCATCAAGCCGGTCAAAGACACAACCG
Source organism: Planctomycetota bacterium (assembly GCA_024275565.1). Taxonomy (GTDB): domain Bacteria; phylum Planctomycetota; class Phycisphaerae; order UBA1845; family UBA1845; genus JAJRYY01. Next base: position 22,995 of record JAJRYY010000232.1, on the reverse strand, counting down.
CACCAGTCACCCGGGACAATGCACCCGCTTCAGGGGATACACCACAAAACGCAGCAGTATCAGACGGGCGACTCACGCCACACCCCCACCACTACCATCACCGTCAGACCTTTCGGATATATCCTCACCAGCGGGCAACTCAGCCCGGTACGCCTGATAGGTATCTTTCTCATCGGCACTGTAGTCATAGAAGGTCTTCAACTGTTCGCGGAAGTATCCACCGCGTCGCGTCTGCACAGCATTCAGCACCGCACCGAACACATGAGCATCCATCCGCGTCAGCAACTGAGCGGCACGGCTGCCAATTCCGCGAGAATTCGTCTTAGCACGACACACAAGAATGACACCATCCGTCTTCGATGCGAGAACACATGCGTCTGACGCAAGCAACACAGGCGGACAGTCGAAGATCACCTGATCGTACATCTCAGAAGCCTCGGCCAGGAAAGCAACCATCTGTTCACTTCCAAGCAACTCCGCAGGGTTCGGCTGCAACGGACCTGCACCCAGGATTTCAAGATTCGTGACATTCGTGGTCACAGCCAACTCGGACAACTTCCCATCGCCCACAAGAATATTGCTCAGCCCACGGGAAGATTGAGACTCGAAGAAACGATGGATCGCCGGACGACGGAAATTCGCATCCACCAGCAACACGCGACGTCCACCCTGAGCAACCATCATCGCAAGATTGCACGCAACTGTCGTCTTGCCATCCTCAGGACGAGGACTCGTAATCACAACCGTACGCTGACGGTCAGCAGGTGCAGCAAACTGAAGATTCGTCCTGATGGAACGAAACACTTCCGCGAACATCGAATGCGGAGCGTCCCGAACTGCCATCTCAATCGGATCGATATCAACTTCCTCATCATCAGCATCTGGTATCGCACCCAGAAGCGGTATCCGCAGATAACGAACGACATCCTGCGGCGTCCGCAGAGACGTATCAATCAGCTCAAGCAGCAACGCGATACCAACCGCAAACACCATCGACAGCGCAACACCGGCAGGAATCAAAAACTTCTGTGGAAAACTGCGCTGGAGCGGTTCGATGGCGGTCTGCTGTACTTCGATACGCACAGCAGTACGCTCCTGAATAATACGATCCAGCTCACGGAGATGACCGCCAAGCACTTCGCGATTCTCCTTCAAAACATCAATATCTTCCTGCAGCGTCAGATACTGAGACGCAACCTGATCCATGTCAGCCATCTTCGCTTCACTATCGGCAAGCTGCTCTTTCGCCAGAATCAAGGCATACTGCATATTGTTAAACGCCGTCTCAACCTGCTGCTGACGATAGGCCAATATTTGAGCGAGCTTGCTCTCACGCTCCTTCTCAAGTTGCTCATTCACAACCTGAAGAAAATCCTCAGCCTGACCAACACTCCGATGTCGAGCACCAAGCTGCTTTTTCATCACCTTGAGATTCTGGGCAAGCTGAAAATACTGATTCGAAAGCGTCGCAACCTTGGGATCCATATCCACAAGCTGTGTATCCTCGGGCGACAGTGCAGGACGGGAAGGATTCGTGTACATCTTGTGCAACCCTTCAAGCTCCAGCGTCATCTGCTCATACTGCGTCACAACAGACAATATCTCACGATACTCGTCCGCCGACGTATTCCCCGCACCACTCACCCACCCCGGTGGCAACTTCGTCTGAACATTCCCGAGCTGTTCCTGACGGTCAACAATCTGGCCCTGAACCGCCTCAATCTCCTTCTGATACACTTCACGCTCATGGCGAAATTCGTCAGTATTATGTTCCTTCACACGTTGTAGATAATGACGCACAACCTGGTTCGCGATAACGTGCGGATCAGCAGGAGAACTCGTCTCAACAGATATCTTCAATAGATTCGTACCACGTTGCGGAGCAGCCTGCACGAGATCAAAAATCTCAATCTCACGACGATCACCAGGCGTATTCTTATACCACTCCGTAGCGCGAACTTCTGCCGATTGAAGCACTGCGAACAAAACATCCGGACTCTTCGCGAACAACGCCTGAGTCATGATAAAACGCTCAAACTCACGCTCACTCAACTCGCGATCATAAATCGTTGTACCCTTCGGCTGATTGGATACACACTTCACAAACGCCTCACCAGGGTACAAAGGAGCATAAAAATAGGCAGCAAGCCATCCACCTACCGCCAAAGAACTGAAAAACAAAAACAAAAACGTAATCAGAAACATCCGCCGTTTGACAATCGACATGATATCCTGAAACGACACACTCGCATCACCAGGTCCGGAGGCGGACGCTGTCGGAGGTGGAGATGGAAGATCAATCCGTTCGCGAACGGTGGTCGGTAATGTGGTCATGACGGTTGGTCCTTCGCCCCAGATCGCTCGGATAATTCCTCAACTGACAAATCGGCCACGGAACTCAGATCGGCCTCAACAGATACAGACGACTCAACATATAAATTGGACAGCACCCAGCCAACCAGCGCAAAAAGACCGAACGCGATCGGCAGCATCAATATACCCAGAAGAGCATGGGGCGTCCCACGCGACAATGCATCGAAATTCCACGCTTCACCAAGCGGTTCGTCCTTCATAATATGCAGGACGCCCGTGATCGTCACACGAATAACATTGCAAAAAACAGCAATCGGCACACAACTTAGAACCATCACAAGTCGCTGCCACAGAGGCCGGTTACCAAGATAAGCCATCGCAACGCCAAGCGTCACAAACGCCATCATCAACCGCATACCGCTACAAGCCTGCTCAACGTTCAATACACCAGGAAGACCACCACGATAGCTGTACTCAATCACAACGCCCTGAACCTCTGCGTGAAGACCAGGCAAGATCAACGGCAGAAGAGACCCACCAACCATAGACGCCAGCTGCCTCAAAGGCATCGTCATCTGAACATAAACGTTCTCTGGGATCGGTATCGCAAAAACCAGAAAGAAAATTGGGAACCACGCAAAACGAAAAACACGCCACCCACCGATAAACAGCACTGCACCCATCGACGTTCCAAGAAAATAATACGGGCGAATGAAATTGATCGGATACAGCAGATAACTCGATATATACGCACCGATAAAAAACAGCATCACCACAAGACCCCAGTAATTCGTCTGACGCTCGGCACTCAAAAATCGACCACGGTGTGTATGCAGAAAATACAAACTGAACAACGGCACCAGCCAGCCATGCGACCAGTCCGGGTCGTGGATCCAGCGATCCACGAGATTCATCCGGATCGGGTTCCAGAACGTGATCAGAAGCAAACCACCCAGAACAACAACCTGTAAAAACGCCTGCTTCCCCCAGATCTCCAGCAGGGATGGACAATCACCCAGATCCTGCCCGGACGCAGATGGCGAAGCTCCTGAATTAGCAGACATAGACGTCGTCATAAGGCATCCTACGGGAACAGGTTTGGCGTGTTCGGTTGATTCAGGTTTTCTGTCTTGAAAAACGTCTCCTGGCGACTGTAGCGATAAAAATACGAAATCGATCCACCCATCTGAGGAATCGTGAAATTCCGTATCTGCAACAGGAACGGCGCAAACGGATGAGTACCAACATTGATAATATCATCACGCTTCAGGTAGAAATCAGGATCCTTTCCAGCATAGATCCGATCAAGATTAACCTGAATCATCTGCTCACGCTCACCAATTCGACGATAAATCGTAACACGGTCAGGCCAGCCCAGTGCGCCAAGACCAGCCGCTCCAGCGATCGCTGTCTTAAGCGTGATCGAGGCACCGCTCCGGAACGCATACACGCCTGGACGGCGTACATGACCGGTCACATAGAAAAATCCAATATTTCCACTATACAGCCGAATAATATCGCCAGGACGAACCACAACGTTGTAACGCCGATCACCCTCCCGCAATGCCTGTGCAGGTATCCGCAGTACCCGAATATCCTCATAAGCCCCAGCCACAGCCTCCCAGTCAATACTCGGGGCAATCTCATCACCGTCAAGCGGTGGAGGCGGAGGCACCTCAAGCCGCTGAGCATCTTCGGCTGTCACTTCAATATACTTGTCATTCAACCAGATCCACTGCGTCGGAGATCGAGGCTGATCCGTCTGAACCCCAGCAGATTCCGTCGACCGCTCAGCCTGCAACGGCCGGTCAGCCGGTTCTGAATGCATACCCTGATGACCCTGATGCCCCTTCTCGGCCTGCATACCCTTCTGGCCGACCTGTCCGGACTGACCCTGCTCATCCACCTGGCCCAACCCATCCACATGACCCTGTTCGCCCACCTGGCCCAGACCATCCACCTGACCAGCAACTGGAGGCACCGGGTCGCCTTCTCCCTCAGGGAACATCAGGTCCATTATTTCCTGCACATCCGCTGGCTGAGAGGGGTTCACTATGGGATTTGCATGCTCATCAGGCTGTTCTGATCCTCCGGGCGAGGAAGCCCCTGTTCCCTGAGCGCTTCCCTCCTTCCCTGCTGCATGGTCTTTCCCTGAGGCATGGTCTTTCCCTGAAGCGTGGCCACGACCCCCACCATCCTGCTGAGCGAACCCCATCGCAGAGGATCGCCTCCCGGCAGAGGTAAATCCATCACTAAAGTGAACGGAAGACGTAGGGGGAGCAGGAACAAGCTCATCCTTCTCATCCTTCTCATCCTTCTCCGGCTTCATGGGCATGTGGCCCGCATCGCCCGGATTCCTACCCTCTCGAGTCCGACTCCCCTGAGTCCCGCCCTCCTGAGTCCGGTCCTCCGGATTCATGTCAGAATCATGATGCGATCCATGATTCCGCCTCGATGGAGGAGGTTCAACAGGCGGCTTGTCCTCCCGGAAAATGTAAATATCACTCACCAGCTCCGACAACCCACCGGCGATCGCCATAGCATCGATAATTCGGAAATCTGCCCGAGGAATAGGGAAAACACCCGGTCCACGATTGATTCGGACAGCCAGAGACTCATTCCCGAAAATCGTATACGTCTCGCCCCGTTTGGCGCCAAATTGCACCAGAACGTCTGCATTATAAATAATGTCACGATCAGCCAGCACCTGACGAAGCTCATCCTCAAGCTCACGCGCGGTGAAACCCAGAACCTGCACCCATCCCACAACCGGAAGGTTAATATTGCCCTGATTATCCACTATTCCCTGCTGCGCAGACTCAACTCCTCGCGACCGAAGCTCAAAAATGAACACATTTATCACATCCCCCTTCCCGATGCGATACACAGCCGTCGAGGGGATGAGATCCTTGGGAAGTGGATCGCCCGAACCGCGAATATCACGAGGAGAATCCTGGATGCTCAGGGAACCACGTATTTCCGTCGTACCCCCATCCCGATAGTACTGCCCAAGCTCAATCGGTGTCAGCCAACCGTTCAAAATTGAGTTGCAACCGCCCGAAAAGGTCAGGATCAGGCAGAGAATGCCGGCAGATCGCCATCGGACTCGATATTGTCGTAACATATGCTCTTGCAATCACTTATGCGATATTGTCTAGAAAATAACACACCGGTACTGACGTTATCTTCGTCACTATCGGACCTTCTTATCGGCACGCGCAAAACCGTCTCTTGATACTTACCGGTCGCCACTGCCCCGGCACCGACCGTCGATGCTGAATGGTCTGGCGTAATTGTATCCTGATGCGGTGTCAAGGGTTATCGGCCGACTGGTTTATCTTGATGACCGGATAAAAACACCAAAACGCTTCATAGACCGCTATTTCCGAATGAATCCCTCATCATCTGCTGGCCGGGGAATTCACCAGATTCAGCGATGTTGGACGATCCCGTGGGGAGGGGTTTGACGATCGCCCCGCGCCGGATAAACTTCGCCATCTGGTAACCGAATACTTACGGTCGCACCTGGGAACGGGTTCACCACATATGGTAGTAGGGCTGCAGGCAGCTTATGGGACGCACCTGCATGATCCGGCTACGGATGGCTAGGAGAGTGTTATGCGGTTTGCAGCGCGTCTTTCACGTACCATGGTAACTTTGGCAAGTGGAGCAATGATGTTGCAGATGGGCGGTTGTACTGCGGGAGAAATCCCGTTTTTTGATATTATCCAGACCGCCTTGCTCGGTGTCACGGCTGCTGGTGCGCTCGCCATCCTCCAAAACGTCTGAATAATGTACGCTTGAGCAACAGCGTCTGAATAATGCACGTTTGTTCAACAACGTCAGAATAAAAACGGCTGGTAAACGTCTGATAAAACGTCTAGTAGCGTCCAATATGGATCGTCTGGGTCCATGACCTCCCCGATCACGGCGCCATCTTTTCCGGGGTTTATGGTTATCGTGGGACAATTGAGATCTTTCGGAATAGACATTTGAGATCTTGCGGAATATACGCAGGAATCGGAAACGAGTGATGATGGGATATTTTACGACCGGAAACAGGGCCAAGAGGAACCATGAGGCGAAAGGGCTGGCGGCGACCACTGTTTCAGTGTCGCTTTACATTGCTGCCCTGATCGCTCCTGCTGCTCTGTTCGCCCCCACTGCCATGGTGCAGAGTGCGCTTGCTCAGGCTGGCAGTCCGACGGCTGATGCGACGCCAGGTTCGCTATTTGTGGATTTTCTCCACTACAGCGTACTTGGTCGCTTTGAGGTTGCAGATGGGTACGCCCGTCAGCTTCTGAACCATCCAGATCTGGACCCGGTCGAAATCCACCGTCTATCTCTGGAAAACGATCGCAGCGTCGAAACGCTTCTGGTGCTCATCCGGAATTCGTCGATTGCGGACAGTGCAGGTCGTGTCATGGACCTAATCCGTGAAGGCGAACACCTGCTCCGCAAGGATGGTGATCGTATTCGTGCGAATATTGAGAAACTGGTGGGATCGCCCCAGGAAGAGCACTTCGCCATTATCGCCCTGACCGATTCCGGCGAATACGCCATCCCCCCGATGGTCCAGGCGTTGGACGACGATCGTCGTCAGGCACTCTGGCCTCGCATTATTCGAGCATTGCCAAAGATCGGTCTTCCGGCGGTTCGACCGCTGGCTGAGAGTCTCCAGCACGAGAATGCCCGGGTCGTACAGATTGTGGCAGGTGCCCTTGGCGACCTCGGATATGCCCACGCGATCCCCTATCTGCAGTCTGTTGTGGAAGCTCCTGAGAGCAGTGCAGAATCCAGGTCCGCTGCGATGGCTGCCATCGCACGGATTGAGCTATCTTCGGGTCGGACATCGAACGCTTCATCTGCGGCAGGGTTCGTCGCGCTTGGCGGGTACTATTTTGACGAAACCGGTGCTGTTCGTGCTGACGACCGTCTCGCAGAAGCGAACATCTGGTATTGGGACAAGGCTACGCAGTTGCTCCAGTTTGTGAGTGTCCCCACGCAGATTTTCGGCGCGGTGATGGGGATGCGATGCTCAGAGCGGGCGTTGTCGCTCGAATCTGACAGGCCTGACGCGATTGGTCTCTGGTTGGCATCGAACATCCGACGTGAAGCCCGGCTGGGCATGAATGTAGAGAGTGACGATGCGGGTGAGACTGCTATGGCAGACCCTTCGCGTCCTGCAGATTTCCCGCGTGCGTTGTATTTCACACGGGCGGCTGGCGCTCGGTATGCTCAGATGTCCTTGCGTCGTGCTTTGGACAGTGGTGATACGCAGCTGGCACTTGGAGCAATCGCTGCACTCCGCAGCATCGCAGGACCAGCCACATTGATGTCGCACGACTCGCCACTGGTGGGCGCACTCCGATACCCTGACACCATGGTTCGCATCCGGGCTGCCGTTGCACTCGCCCATGCCTTGCCTGGGGTTCACTTTGAGGGTTCGCACCTGGTAACGCCGATACTTGGTCGTGCGGCTGCACTCACCGCCAGCCGCAACATCGTGGTGATCGACAACGATCAGAATCGCCTCAATGCCACGATCAACGAATTGCGTGATGGTCAGTCCACCGTGATCGGGGAGGCGAACGCGATGAATGCTCTGGAGCGTGCGCGGGCTGAGTTGCCGCGGATTTCCGGGATTTTCATCGCCGCGGATGTCATGAACCCATCGCTGAAAGATGTGGTGGCTGCCATTCGCCGCGTCGTGGATACGTCGCGTGTTCCGATCGTGGTCATGCTTGGAGCAGACGACCGGTTGGCAGCTGAGCGTGTCGCTGGAAATGACGATGCCATTGAAATTGTTGATACGGGATCGCCCGGGGACATTCTGCTGCAACATCTGGACGATGTGAATCGACGCATCGGGCAGTCTACCATCTCCGAAGATGTCGCCCATGCCCTTGCCATTTAAGCAGCCGGTGCGTTGCGGGTCATCGCGAGCGTCTCGCCGCTGGATTCGCAGATCGTCAGTACAGGTCTCGCCGAGGCAAGCAAGTCTCAGCATGATGACCTACGACTTGCTGCTCTCGACGTTCTGTCACTGATTCCGGGTGCGTATGCACAGGGCGCAATCGCAGACATCGCCTTTTCAGATTCGGAATCTGAGGAGATGCGTCTTGCTGCTTTTGTTGCCCTGAGTTCATCCGCACGGCGGTATGGAAATACGCTTGGCGAAGAGCGCGTGCAGCGTCTTGGCGTGATTGCTTTTGATGAACCGGACCTTACCCTGCGGACGGCTGCGGGGAAGGCGCTTGGTGCGTTGAATCTGACGGCTGCGAATGTTGGCGATGTGGTGCTGCGGTATCGGTCTCGCTGATCCTGTGGACGCGGTTGCTCCCTTGAACAATCGCGTTTTAACGTACCTGGCCGCGTGGGTGCCCATGCCTTCAGACGCGTGGACATCGATGATGCCCCGAACAGCAGTCGCAGCAGTCACAACAGTCACAACAGCATGATTGTGCAACTCGGATTTTCTGTCATCGTCTCCCCCACCGCTGAAGAGGTGGATCGCCCAATTCTGATAACGCGGCTTGACAGTAGCCACACCTGCCCGCCAGCCGCGCCCTCCCGGAGCATTGCTTTAAGGACCTGTGCATCATGGAAACAACTGATACCGTTCGGCGTGGGATTTACGACTTCGCTGCCATTGAACAAAAGTGGCAGGCTTACTGGGAGGAGCATGCAACCTACCGAACGCTGAATCCCGGCGAAAATGGTTTCGACGCCTCTAAACCGAAGCTCTACGTCCTCGACATGTTTCCATACCCCAGCGGTGCGGGTCTGCACGTCGGGCACCCGATCGGGTATTGCGCCACGGACATCATCAGCCGTTTCAAGCGTATGTGTGGCTACAACGTGCTGCACCCTATTGGCTTTGATGCGTTTGGTCTCCCCGCAGAGCAGTACGCTGTCGAGCATGGCATCCACCCAGCCGTCACGACGAAAACCAACATCGACAACATGCGGCGGCAGCTCAAAATGTTTGGGTTCAGCTACGACTGGAACCGTGAGATTTCGACGTGTGAACCGGAGTACTACAAATTCACGCAGTGGATATTCCTGCAACTCTTCAATTGCTGGTATGACCCGATCGGCGAGCGTGCAAGACCGATCGAGGAGCTTGTCACTGCGCTTGAGCGTGGCGAGCGTCGTGTTGATGACGCCATGCAGGTCATGCATGCCCCGTCCGACGGCGAAGGCGTTGCCTATTCCGATCTGAGTGATGCGGACCGCCGCACGGTTTTGGATGGTGCCCGGCTGGCGGGCGTCTACGAGGTTCCGGTCAACTGGTGCCCTGCCCTTGGTACGGTATTGTCCAACGAAGAGGTCACCAACGAGGGTCTTAGCGATCGCGGAAACCATCCCGTCACGCGTCGTCCTTTGAAGCAGTGGATGCTGCGCATCACGCATTATGCTGATCGGCTTCTGAACGATCTCGAAACGCTGGACTGGCCGGAATCCGTTAAAATCATGCAGCGAAACTGGATCGGGAAGAGCACCGGGGCGGAGGTCGATTTTCCGATTGCGTCCGGATCTGCACCAGCCTCCGAAAGCTCTGGTTCTGACGCGTCGAGCATTGATGATTTTCAAGCGTGGCGAAATGCGCGCAAAGAATCTGGCTTCCCCGTCAAGCCCGACGCTGCCTGCATCCGAATTTATACAACACGCCCTGACACGCTGTTCGGCGCGACATACATGGTTCTCGCACCGGAGCATCCGCTCGTCTCGAAGATCACCACACCGGAGCATCGCGATGCGGTTTTGGCGTATGTGGAGGCAGCGGGCCACAAATCGGACCTCGACCGAACTGCGGACGCAAAGGAAAAAACGGGGGCATTTACCGGTGCCTACGCGTACAACCCCGCGAATGGCCACAAAATTCCGATCTGGGTGGCGGACTATGTGCTGATGGGATACGGAACGGGCGCGATCATGGCAGTGCCAGGGTCTGACACCCGTGATTTCGCGTTCGCCAAAGCCTTCGACCTGGACATTGTAACTGTGGTCGAACCCACAACCGCATGGGCAGAGCAGGTTGCACGCCTGCCGAAAGGTACACTCTCGGAAATTCGTGAAGCAGCCCGACGTCGAATTTCTGAGAGCATCGAGCGATGGAAGCACGAGGGAAGCGAGGATCGCGGGAAGCATATCGCCTTCGCCGAAGATTATCTCAAATCCGATCGCGGGGACATGCAGCTTGATGCACAATCCATCCGGAATCTGTACTGCCTCACGCCGCGCGTCTTCGCGGTACCATTTTGCCAACCCAGCGTCGCCATAAACTCACCGATGGGAGGCGACCACACGCTTGGCGATGATGTGTGCGACCTGAACGGGCGTTCAACCGAACAGGCCATGACTGCCATCGGCGATTGGCTGGAATCCTGCGGGACCGGGCGTCGAGCGGTGAATTATAAACTGCGTGATTGGCTGTTCAGTCGCCAGCGGTACTGGGGAGAACCTATCCCCATCCTGCACGACAACGCTGGCCGGATGATCCCGCTGGATGAGGCAGATTTACCAGTATCGCTGCCCCATCTGGATGACTTTTCGCCAATGGTTGACCCCGACCCCAATGCACCGATCACCCTGCCGCTTTCCAAATCTGGTGATGACTGGAAAATCGTATCGCGGGAAGGTTCAGCGTTTCGCCGCGAATTAAATACAATGCCACAATGGGCTGGCTCTTGCTGGTACTACCTCCGATACCTCAGCCCGAACAACACAGAGCGCTTCTGCGATCCGGAGGCGGAAAAGTACTGGATGCCGATCGATCTCTACGTCGGCGGTGCGGAACATGCGGTACTCCATCTGCTCTACGCACGGTTCTGGCATAAGGTTCTGTACGACCTCGGACATATCACGACGCCGGAACCATTCCAGAAGCTCTTGAACCAGGGGATGGTGCAAGCCTTTGCGTATCGCGACCCAGCCGGTCGCATCCTGAACGATGAACGCGTCACGGAGACCTCGCCCGGTAAATACATCGTGACCGAGAGCGGAGATCCAGCGGTTCAGATCGTCGCCAAAATGAGCAAATCCCTGAAAAACGTCGTCAATCCGGACGACATCATAAGCCAATACGGGGCAGACACGTTCCGACTTTATGAGATGTTCATGGGACCGATCGAGTCTTCGAAACCGTGGAACACACGCGATGTCCCTGGCTTGCACAAACTGCTCCAGAGAATCTGGCGACTCGTTGTGGATGAGCATACTGGCGACATTTCAGCAGCCCTGACCACGACCACGCCGGATGACGACACACGCCGCCTGCTGCACAAAACCATCAAGGGTGTCACCGAAGACATCTCGTCGATGAAATTCAACACTGCCATCGCGCTGCTATTCGAATTTGTAAACGAATTAACGCCTCGGGAAGACCGACCACGCGAGGTGATTGAACCTTTTGTGCTTCTTCTTTCACCCTTCGCACCGCACATGGCCGATGAGCTTTGGGGGCGGCTTGGGCATGAGGGTCCAGCCTCCCTTCAGACGTGGCCTGCCTACGACCCTGAGCTTGCCAAAGACAATTCCGTCGAGATCGCGGTCCAGGTGATGGGAAAGGTCAAAGCTCGTATTATCGTACCAGCAGACGCGGACGACAAAACGCTCGAGCGGGTCGCGATGGAAGACGAAGCCGTCAAAAAAGCAATCGAAGGCAAGACGGTCCGAAAAGTGATTACGGTGAAAGGGCGACTGGTCAATATCGTAGCAAACTGACAGCCCGCGCAGATCGATCGTTCTCATCGCTCACACTGAGAGCCCGTACTGACGCCGTGTGGAGCAGCATGTCCATGATAGAGCTGGAAGCGAAATTTCGCGTTGACGATCATGACACCCTGCGAGCGAGACTGCGCGAATCCGGGGCGGAATTTGTCGGAAAATACCTCGAATGGAACACCATTCTGGACCGTCGGGACGGAGCGCTGCGCGCGATCGGATCGGGACTCCGCGTGCGACAAATGACCACGCTTGAAGGAGCAGCTAAACCGGCCACAATAACCTACAAAGGACCACGTCAGCCGGGAGCGTATAAAAACCGCGAGGAAATCGAGACCGCCGTGAATGATGCGGATGCAGCGCTTGATCTCCTGCAACGTATCGAATTTGTCACGACCGTTTCATACGAAAAACGGCGCGAGACATGGCGACTGGGAGATTGTACGATCGAGCTTGACGAAGCGCCGCTGATTGGACGCTTCATTGAAATCGAAGGCAGTACTGAAGCGGACATCGACAGCGTTTGTGATACCCTGGGGCTGGCGGGGCATGAACATATCACCTCCAGCTATGTACGAATGATCTCCGAAGCGTGCAGCGATCTGTCCCGCATGCCACTGGATGTCACTTTTTGATCCATCGAAACAATAACAAAGGAACACAATACTATGTCACAGAAACCCGTCGCGATATTGCTGATGCTTGTGTGTTCGGTTGGAGTTGCGTTTTCCACGGCTGTCGGCGACGAAAAAACGTCCGCAGCAGCCAATGGCTACACCCCGGTCATGGAAACCCACCACCTTATGGTGGAGCAGGATCGGGTATTCGGAAGCCTGCGCGCACTGTTCCGGGCCGATGACGACAAGGAGCGGTTCGAGAAGATGGGGCATGACGCTCTCGTCCTCGCGGAACTGGCGAATATCAATACCTACCATGAACGTGCAAAAAATGCGGATTATCTCGGGTTCACAAACACGCTGAAAGCACAGGCGCTCGCACTCAGCAAAGCCGCCTCAACCAAAGACCTGGCGACCATTAAATCGACCCTGCGCTCTATCAATACCACCTGTGGTTCCTGCCACGATAAGTACCAGTAGATCGAACAGGAGTCGCTGCGCACGGTCGAGCGGCAAGTGGTCAAGCGGCGAGCGATCAAGCGACGAGTGATCGAGCGATGACGGGTCGAGCAACGAGTGATCGATAAGTGTCCGCCCATCAGGCTCCGATGCCGAGATCGGCTTTCGTGAAGAGCGCGTCGAAGGAGAATCCGGCGGATTCAATGTTCTCGCGGGCACCCTCTGCTCGGTCGATAACAGCCACAATGCGCTCGATGGTGGCACCGTTTTCAGTGAGGGCTTTTGCGGCTTCGAGGACCTGTCAGCCGGTGGTGGCGATGTCCTCAACCAGCAGAACGCTCGCTCCCTGCTCCAGTACGCCTTCGAACAGGTTGTCAGCACCGTATCCCTTTTTCGAGTTGCGGACGATGATAAATGGGAGGTCGGACGCGAGGGAGGTAGCGGCTGCCAGTGCGACGCCACCGAGTTCTGCGCCCGCGATCAGGGTTGTGGTGTCGCCGGCGAACTCTGCGAACCGTTTTCCGAGCTCTGCCAGTATGTCGGGACGCGTTTCAAAGCGATATTTATCGAGATAATAATTGCTCTTTCTGCCCGAGCGCAATGTAAATTCGCCTTCGAGGTAGGCTGTCTCTTTGATGCGTGCTGCCAGTTTTTCTCGATCCATGGTCGGCCGGTCCTTAATAAACGTCACTCCCTGATATCAATCCTTACACCCGGGACGCTAACCGATTCGGACCGGTGAGGAAAGAGGAAGCACGCCACACGAACAACAACCGGGGCGTCGCAATGACACGCAATACAGGCAGCCTACAACATGCCCAGCCCAAACCTGAAGGCTATCGCGCTGTCAGCGTTTTGATGGTGTATCCGCGCGGCAGCCTGGACGCGGAAACCGTGTCGTCATCGAGATTCCAATGATACAGGAGCGAGCCATTGGCATCAGCGCCCACCATGCGGTTGAGCTGGGAGAAGTCCAGCCCGGACAGTCGCGGACCGGGGATCAGCATCGGATTGCTGACTGGGTCATATAAAAGACCCGTGAATTCGAGCGCCCCTGTTTCACCATCCAAAATACCCCCTGGGTCCGGAGTGAAAACGCAGATCCCCGCAGGTATTCCATCCAGCGAGCAGGCAACATAAATCGACCCGTTGCTGGAACCGATATCACCATACACATCGTTGAAGAAACCTTCAGCCGGTACGATTGAAAGTGTCCCGCCATTGGTCTCAAATGGTGGCAGCGTCTTGTCCCAGTAGCGGAGCGTCTCGTTCGTATCATCAAGGGCGTACAGGTAACCGTCGATTTCTGTCATACCCCGGACAGTGGCATTGCTCTCAAATCCATCAATATCATTTGAGACCACCTGAAGATAGCCGGGGTCGCTGCGAGGAACGTCGGGATTGATGGCAAATAGTGGGTGGGTTAGTTCTAAACAGTTGGCCATACATTGCTCGGTTGTTACAAACAGCGTCTGACCGTCGTATGCGATGGAAGGGTTAGACGAGGGGGTAAATTGGTCGAAACCATCAAGGGTGACAGACCAGCCACGCGTTGTAAACAGAAATGGATACCCAGGCAGAACACGAATCGTGTCGCCAGTCACGGGGTCAATTTCCATGATCGGTGGAAAACGCTCAGAGGTACTTTGCTCGAGATCCTCCAGCCAGGTGACCGTATGGTCGTCATCGACGCCGTGGATGGGAACGACGAAAAGGCGAGGGGGGTCTGGCGACGGCAGAACAGGGTCGATCAGACTGACAGCTAGGTTGTAGGTACGGGGCGCCCAGATATCCGCCCCAAATCGCCGCACGAGCGTCGTTCCAGGACGATTGGGGTCATACGGGGTGTTTTCCCCGGCTTCGAGATTACCCGCGTCGATGCCGACCATGAGGTAGACGGGTCCGTCGAGCGACTCTGGAAGTGACACTGCAATATTTGCTGCCAACTCGTTCGCAATCCCATCGTCCACCAGTCCGGGGTGATCGTATGGTGCTTCTAGGGAATATGCCTGAGTTTCCAGGATTCGACCCTCCCCATCATAGACAGCCATGTATGAGCGGATTCCGTGTTCGGTCGCGGGCGGCTGCTCGTTATCGGCGATGAACGCTGTAAGAAGTTGTCCGGGCTGAGCGTCGATTTCGTAGAAATCGACATCACCCTGCCACCCGCCGTAGGGTCCATTCCCTAAAACCCCCTGAATGACAGAGGCTGTTGCCGGGCGGTCGGATGGGGTCGTGAGGGGGGTTGCGAGCGGTATGGCGTCGTTGCCATCGGGAGTGACGAGTTCGGATTCGTCGCTCATCCCCACTGACGGGATCGATGTCATCTGCGGGGAGATGATGAGGCGGTAGCACTGGATGGTGGAGCTGGCGGGCGGACCATCGCTGGGGGGAGTGCGGCCTTGGAGGCGATTCATGGGGATATTGGCGCGCCCTCCGACCAGGGGCCGATTATCGGACGTCTCGGTGCCGGTCAGGCCGCTATCGTGGGGGAAGCTCAGAATCGTCGGCGGCGTGGCTGGCGATACCGGATGGTAGTGCTCATGCTGCGGGTCGAAAACGAACAGGGTTCGATTGGTTCCGAAGACGGCTAAGTAATATACCCCATCCCCGTCCGGACCTTCGCCAGACACGTTGGCTGCGAGCTGGGGGAGGGATCGTGTGTCCTCGGTTTTTGGGAAGGTCGATGACTGGTCTGCGCAGGCGATGAGAATTCCGTTGCTGTCGTAAAGTGCCAATGCAAGGTCGATGACGGCCTGATAGCCCGAGGCTGACACTGCAATTCTTGCAGTGAGACTTTTTGCAATGGCGAGGTCACCTGTAAGGTCGATTCGGTAGATATCGACGTCCTGCCCGATGGGTGCGAATGCACCATCGCCGATGGCGCCGCGGATGTTGAATGATGGGGCAGCGCCTCGGGCGTCGGCGTCGTCGAGGGTGTCGTCGGGTTCGTGCTTGGTGAGGTAGCAGTCGAGCGGTCCGCCGCTCTCATCGTCCTGGACAGATTGCGGATCAGTCGTAGCGATGGTGAGGGTGTAGTCGCCACCCTCGTCAAATGAGGAGATCGGGGGAATGGTTGTGGGGGTTTGCAGGTCGAATCCGAAGATCGCCTGATCCCTGTTGCTGACGATGGCGAAGATTTCAGTGGTGGAATCCGGGATCTCGATGGTTGTGAACGCGTCGGAGCTTCCGGGCAGGAAATCATCGGAGAAGGCGAGCGGTATGTTGAGGAATCCTTTGTTGGTGTAGATGTGGAGATAGGGGTTCCAGAGGGATTGCCCGGTGGCGGTCTTTTGGGCTTGAACGAGTATGGAGAGGACGTTGCCCTGCGTGAGGTTCGTGATGCGATAGATGTCCACGTCCTTCAGAATGTCTGGGTCCGACAGGACAGCCGTCTGACATTCGACACCTGGGGCGGTGAAGTTGGGGGCGGAAATGTCACCCGTTGCACAATCGAAGAAGTTGGGTTCCGCGTCGATCTCGCCACCGAAGTCGACGATATCCACAAGACCATCGAAGTTTGCATCATGACGGAAGCAACCTGGTTGTAGATCGTCGTTGAAGCAACTCTGAAAAACTCCGAAATCGAGCAGGTCGATATCTCCGTCGGCATCTTCGTCAAATGCGGGGGCGAGTGGGCCAAAACCCGATGGTCGATCGTTGTCGCCGAGATATCCAGCGATGGTGACGCGGTTTCCGGAATCGGGTGCGGGGGCGACGATTTCGTCGGACGTTGCGATTTCATTGTTGCCGTCGGGGTCTTCGTTGCTGGGAGAACCGTAGAGGGTCAGAGCCAGTCCGTAATGGGGTCGCTGCTGCCAGCAGACGGATCGGCCTGGGCAGGGTTCGCCGTTACCGAAACCGTCGGAGGGATCCCAGCCGGGCAGGTCGCAAAGCTCGTCAAGTTCCTGTGCGCAGTTGGAATCGTCGGCGTTGACGATGTGGAGGCCATCTTCGTTTCCGGTTCCACCGCCTGCCAGAACTATCCCAGCCGTTGGATTTCCACCGCCGCAGATGTTGAACTGTGATGCGAATCGTATGCGGATTCCGACCGGACCGGGCGGTAGGATGGGAATAGGGCGTGTACCGATGTCCTGACCCTCACCATTTGTGTCGATGAGGTACTCGCCTGTTTCTGCATCGACAATGGTGTAACGCTTTGTCTCGTAGTCGATGCGAATTTTCATGAGCCGCGCCTCGCCGGTCTCGGCATCGACATGCACTGGTAACATGCTTAGTGGAGGAGCTCCGAAAGATTGTGCATGCGTTCGGAATAATGTACCAAATATCTCCGTCCCGAGATTCGTCGCGTTGGCGCCCGAATGATAGCGTGTGCTAAGATGTGTCGGGATTGCGCCGGGTGAACCGTTCACGGCGTAGAATTCAACGGCTGAAAGCTGTCCACCTGTGGTTTGGAACCAGTCCAACACCTGAAGCGATGGACCATTGATGGTAGTTCGCCCGCCGACGGCGATCGCTTTTACACCGTTGGGGCAGGCGTCCAGGTTGGAATACAACTTCTGAGCATTGGGGTCGGCCTGGAGCAGTTGGGAATCGATATGCGGATAGCTCGTCACTGCGTCGGCGTATGTGATCGTGACGAGCATGAGATTTGCGAGGATCGCGATGCGAACCGCATTCCTGTCACTGCGTATGTTCTTGTACATGATTGGCGTCTCCTTTTTTCGCTATCCAAACGGTATGTATACCGAGCCATTCCAAGTGATACCGATGTTCACCGGTGGCGCTGGGAGCGTATCGAGACGCCAGCCTGGACCACGGAAGATCACGCATCGCCAAAACTGGTGGCAGTTGTTGATGCTGTCAGTGCAATCCGGGTAGCGCCCGAGGAATGGTGACGGGCTGATGTGGCCCTCCATGCGAACGGGGCGGACGTGTCCGTCGGCAAAGGTTGAGGAGAATGTCCATGCTCGACCATGCCAGCCTTCGATTACCGTCCCCCCCGGTGGAGGTGAGACACTGGATGTACAGCCCTCAGTTGCATAATTGATGCGCCATCCAAATTGGCCGTTGGTCTCCATGTAGAGGATTGTTTCGGAGGGTACCGGGACGCGAGATATGGGGCGAGCAAATGCCGAGTTGGATCTTAGCGGAGAACCAGGACCGGTGATCACAAAACTCGTGATGGGTACATAGCTCGTCCCGTAATGGTCGTATGCAGACAAGCCGCTATCCCGAAGCGGGAGGTAATTGTACCCCGTATATCCCGTATCCCCCGGGCAGCGGTATACGTCGAGATCGAGATTTGTGTCGTCGAGCCAGTTCTGCCCGAATGTGCCAGGGTTTTTGGCGTGTTCCGGGAATGGATGCTTGTAGAGGACACGGTTGAGCGGTCTGGTGGCTGGTCCCATGCCTTCGAGGGTTCCATACTTCGAGGAGAGAGGGTCGCCGCCAGCGAGTGGTTCGCCGATTCCGCTTTTGCCTCCATACCCACGGCGCAACCTTGGGAGTATATTTACTGAATCGACCCTGCCATGGATGGGGACTGCGATTTCGCCGGGATCTGATTGTGCGTAGGTCAGGCTTGCTGCTGCGATGCGTCCGAGGTTTGAGAGGCAGCGGAGTTCCTTGGCTTCTCGTCGCACCTCTGTTGCTGAGATGGCCATGACCGCGAGCAAGATTGCGATGCAGGCAGTGCTTGTGGAGACCTCGACGATCGTCATGGCCTGGCGGCGGGTCGTACTGCCAGCGTCGCTCAGGAGGAGATTCAAATTCGATTTACTCATTTCGCACTCCTTTATCATGGCTATCCGATCGGTATGCCTGACGAACCATTCCAATTGATATTGGTCTGCACCGGTGGCGCTGGAAGCGTATCGAGACGCCAGTCTGGTCCGCGATAGATCACGCATCGCCAATACCAGTGGCAGTAGTCAAGGTCATCATCACTGCAATTCGGGTAGCGTCCGAGAAATGGTGACGGGCTGATGTGGCCCTCCATGCGAACGGGGCGGACGTGTCCGTCGGCAAAGGTTGAGGAGAATGTCCATGCCCGACCATGCCAACCTTCGATCACCGTATCCGCTGGAGGTGGTGGAGAGACGGAATAGCATCCCTCGGTTGCATAGTTGATGGACGGTGCAAATTGACCGTTGGTCTCCATGTACAGGAGCGTTTCGGAAGGTACGGGAATGCGGGAGATCGGGCGTGCGAAGGACGAGATTGATCTCAAGGGATTACCGCCAATGAAAACAAAGCTGAACAAGGGAATATAGCTCGTACCGTAATGGTCGTATGCGGACAAACCGCTATCTCTAAAGGGGAGATAGTTGCGTCCCGTATATCCTATATCCCCCGGACAGCGGTAGACGTCGAGGTCGAGATTGGTATCGTCGAGCCAGTTCTGCCCGAATGTGCCGGGGTTTTTGGCGTGTTCCGGGAATGGATTCTTGTAGAGTACCTGGTTGAGTGGTCTGGTGGCTGGTCCCATGCCTTCGAGCGTACCATGCTTCGAGGAGAGCGGGTCTCCGCCGGCGAAGGGTTCGCCGATTCCGCTTTTGCCGCCATATCCTCGCTGAAGCATATACAAAGTGGTTGAATCGATCGTAGCATGGATGGGGACGGCAAGCTCTCCGGGGTCGGTTTGTGCGTAGGCCATGCTTGCTGCTGCGATGCGTCCGAGGTTTGAGAGGCAGCGGATTTCCTTTGCTTCGCGGCGGAACTCTGCTGCTGAGGTCGCTATGACCGCGAGCAAGATTGCGACGCAGGCTGTCGAAGTGGCGGTTTCGGTCAGAGTCATCGCGCGCTGTCGCAGCCGCAATACTCCCTTTGGGTTCGAGAACTCTCTCATGGGGTTGCTCCAGCGATGGCCTGATCGAATCCACCGAAATCGGCGAGATCTATCGTTCCGTCGGCATTCAGATCGAAGATGAGACAACCGTCCGGATCATCCACTCCCACGGAAACCCCAAAGCAGGATTGCAAACGCGCCCAGTCGTGGAGATCGATATCGCCGTCAAAATCGGCATCGGCGAAGACAGCCAGTGGCGATCCGCCGCTCAGACCTCGCAGTGGCGTCTCCAGTATCACTTCATTCAAGAATCCGCCCTGCATATCGAACGTTTGAAGGATGGACTCCGTCCAGTCGCCCGCCAGCAACCGGTTGAAGCCCACAGCAGCCAGGCTCGTTGCGCGCCGTCTGATGGGATCAAGTCCTCCCAGACAGCATTCTTCCTCAGGTGGATTTCCCGGACCAGCATGCTGGCATTCGATGATGGCAACATCCTCACCGTTGATATCGCCATCGCAATTGAAGTCGGACGGTTCACACCCGAATGATACAAAGGTGATCTCATCGCAGGCATCGAATAACGCACGATCGTCATCATCGACATCGCCGTCTCCATCGAGGTCAGCAGTGCATTGACAGGGGGAGGACAGGGACATCGTATCGAACCGCCTCCCGGTGAATCCGTCGATCTCGTGAAGCAGCGACGGATCCGATGCGTCAACCACCAGGATTCGACTGGTTTTGTTTCGAGCGACCATCGGTCCCAGCAGCCTGACGCCCCGGTCGCGCAGGTTATCTACCCGTCGTACCGGCCCTACACCGTCCATCGGAACGCGATATATGGCGTTTTCGACAAGATCGCCAAAGAGCAGGTCAGCCCCGTGGATCGCCAGCCCGCCATAATGTCCCGATCCGAACCATGTATTCCGCCGCTCGATGACGTCACCCGTGTCGGGATTGATCCTGTACATCGATGGATAGTTACGGTCCGCGCCGAGGATGTACAGCACATCATGTGCAAGCGCCATCCCATGCCCACCGCCCAGTGGGGCTTCTGGCAATAGAAACGCGTTGATCTCCGCCCCCGTGACAGAATCGATCTCGATGACAACATCGTCGACCGTCATATCCAGGGCGAACAGTCGATCAGGCTGACCTGAGCTGAACGGAGTATCGATGGAAGCGTCGCTCGCATCGGGCTCGCGGATCAGCCTCAGTTCCACTTCATACCCAGGTCTTTCACTGTAGACATTCTCACTCCCGCTGCCACTGCACGACACCATCGGGTTGTAATTCGTATTATCCTCGATGGAAATGCCGAAGAAATAATCGCCAGCCTCCGTGAATTCGCCCATGTATAAAGTTTGAAGCCTCGGGCCGACATGCCTGGCGAATTGTTCGGTGATCTCCGCGCCCGTAGCGTCGAAGATACGCATGGTCCGATCATGCAGGCACGATGTCACGGCTGCCTCGAATCGAACCGGAGAATTCAAAACCCGCACGCGATACAGATCCACATCTCTCTCGATGTTGGCGCATACAGTTGAATTCAGCTCACCTCCCGTGCAGAGAAATTCTCCGCCATCAACAACCACAGGTTCGGAAGCATCGTCGAGCGTGTCATCCGGTTCAAACGTGCAGGTATCTGTCGCATCAGATTCGATGCGCAGCTCATACATTCCCGTCGATCCCGGGCCACCGTCAACACCCCAGTTCGCTTGACTCGCCACGATCGCAGACTGGTCAGGGTTGGGTGACAGTGGATCGATGTTGGGACGATCGCCAGCTCCCATGATCGCAAGGGTATACCGCTCGACGGGTTCCTCGCCATCTTGCAGGTTCCCATCTACCCCATCTGCACAGCGACGCACCCACGCACCCTCGACACTGCCATCACCCGTCGCCGTCCACATCTTCAGTCGCCGACCGTAAAAATCGTAAAGGTATACCACAGGATCAAGGGTACTCACCTCGGTTGGAGCCACGCGGAAACTGACTTTTTCGCCGATACCCTGCTCGAATTCAAAAAAATCAACATCCCCCCGAAAGGACGCGTATCTTCCATCACCCACGACAGCCAACAGTGTTTGTTCGGGGTCGCCAGCCACGAGATCAACAGGTGTCGCCTCCAGGATCGAATCGTTCGGTTCCAGGAGTCCTCCCCCTGCGGTCGCCGGGGTCACGTCGATCACAATGTCATAATATCCCACCGTTCCGTATGGCCCGAGGGTTCCACCCGGCAGGTCGGGGGCAGAGAATGTTCCCTTCACGATAATATCAACATCGCCAGCCTCAAACACCGCAATGTCCAGTCGCTGCGTCTTGCTGCCTTGTCGCAACGAACCGACCGCATTCAATGCGCCCTCACTCGTCACCACCTGCAGGATCGGGTCCAGCACGCCCAGCGACGTCGGCGTTACCTCGACCGTCAGCCCCACCGGCCCTTCCGCCGTGACGCGATACCGATCGATATCCAGCATGGCTGTCTCACTGTCGCTCACCCCACTGCCATCGAAAAACACCCCGTCACCAATGAACACCCCGCTCGCCTCGAAATGTGCATCAGAAACAATGGTCGGAATGTCGTCATCTGGTTCAAACTGTCCGACGGGGCTGAGCAACGCTGACGTCACAACAACCAGGTCATAGGCAAGCATATTACCCGTATCAGGGTCACTTGCGGAGTTCAACGGACTATACGATCGATGTTCCATCTGACTGACGCCGAGATAATAAAGGCCCGGCGCGAGAATATAGGTCTGTAACTGCGCGTCCAGATTGGACTCAGACACATCATCATCGCGACCTATTTCCTTCCCCACTGCATTGAAGAGACGCACATACGGGTCAAACGTGTCCACGGCGTCAACACCAGCAATCAGCAACATCGGAAGCGGCGCCTCATCCGTGACCCTGAACAGAAATATATCCCGCCCACCCTCGAACTCAACTGCTCCTGAAACACCCGCGATTCCGACATCGGACAGTCCAAGATCATTGGCTAGCTCAAGCGAATCATTGGGTTCGATTTCCGGAACACTGGCAAGCAATGGAACAACCAGCCCCCAACACAGGGCGACACTGACATACAGGCAATCAATGGATCGACATCGCATGGAAACACCC